>CAZSIG010000219.1:4371-6604 GCA_964606195.1 uncultured Anaerolineales bacterium | reverse complement strand
ATTTTCGTTCATTGGTGGTGTGGTAACACGCATGAGCACTACCTCGAAAATAATGGCGCAATGGGGATTGCGCCCTAAGGTGACGGGCACTTGTGTAATACCGCTAAACCGCGCCGTAAGTGCCCGTCACCTGACTTTGAAAAAGCCCTACCCCATACTGCCACTATCGTGACGCGGCGATTCTCATTCATTCTAAGATACCCGCGTAGGGCGGCTTTCCTAGCCGCCGTTCTTTACCAGCGGCAAAAACGGCAGGTAAGAAACCTGCCCTACCCCACCAATCCAAAAACAAGTGAAGATTCGTGAAATTAGTGGCAAAAAATCAATGTATCTTCCACAAAGACAAAGCGAGGTATCCCTGATAGCAATAGCTATTATTGATACCTCGCCGCGTCGTCAATGATAAACGTAAAATCCACGCTTCAAGTACTACTCTTCAGAACGCGAGGGCAGCATAAAATCTAAAATGCGATCTATAGCCATAGTATGACTGCACACCCCGCGCGCGGAGAAAAAGGGACACTCACAGTTCCACTTGCCCTCATTAAAAGTCACCGTATAAGTTCCGTGCTTCCCCGTAACCGTAGCGCGGAACTCCTGAAAGCGAATACGCTCCTCACTTTCTTCGGCATATAGTTTCGCCTTTTCGATTTTGCTGACCATTGCAGAATCCATATCTTGAACCTCCTTAATTTTAAACTAGCGAATAAAACTGAACTAACCTGATATATTATCTTCCGAAATCTCGCGCAGAATCTCCTCTCCATATTGCACCAACGTCGCGACGCGCTCTGGCGGAGTATCCTTAGCCACTAAGTATTTTTCCAACATCTCCATCGGAGATAGTTCCTCCGGAGATTGTTCACCAAATATCTGGCGGTGGCGCCGTTCGACATCGACGCCGATCGCAGCGACGAAAAACGCGCCTTGTTCCTTAACAGCGCGGCGAACATCGCGCTCGCTGATTAGCGCGGCGCGTTCCGGTGTGGCTTTGATTAAAACCCGCACCACCGCATCCATCATATCTTCTCGCGCGATCCTTCTCAGTATCTCTGTCATTGGATCGCTGGTTTTCACCTCCACGCGCACTGTCACGAAGGGACGCGCATGCACTTGATGAAATTGATATGTCGTATCATTTCGCGCCAACTCCACCGACACGAAGCCTTTATCCTCGCGCTCCTCACCGAAATCGACGCGTTCCAGGCTGCCAGAATAGACGATGGCGGGATAGTCACCCTCGTTCAAATCCTGAAAACGGTGAATGTGCCCCAAAGCCACGTAATCCCAAGCCGAATCCACCAACACGCTCTTCATCACCAGCACATCTCGCCCCAGCATGATACTCTGCTCCGAGCCTAACCGCGCCCCGCTGACGCTCAGATGCGCGGTGAGTACCGCGGGATAATCAGAGCTGACCTCGCTTGCCAAACCTTCTATATTCTGACTAACGATTTCGCTGAGTTGCCTATCGAGTTCCTCGATACTCATATTTTTGTACTCATCACGCGTCATTAAGCGGCTCTTCGCCGGGTAGGGCACCGCGCCGATCTGAAATTTACCTCGCTTCGTATCTATGGTGTAGAGCTTCTCCTTATTCGCGACGATGACATTGGGTACATCCAAAATATCGAAGGTATCTAACGCGGTAGCCCGCTTGTGGACGCTGGGCAAATCGTGGTTGCCGACTAGCAACAAGACGGTGATCTCCGCGTTCGCGAGCCGCTTCACGCGACGCGCGAACTCCCTTCGGAAGGTGGAATTGGGATCGCGAGACTTATACGCGTCGCCCGCGAATATGACCGCGTCAACATCTTCGTCGATGGCATACGTGATCGCCTCATCGAAACGCCGCACGAAATCGAGCACGCGGCTGTTGATGCCGGTATTGGAGTCTAATCGTCCATAGTTTTCCATGCCGATGTGCAGATCGGCGAGATGTAACAGCTTTATTTTTTCCATATCACCCCTGTATTATACCGCGAGTTGGGCAAACAAGCGAAAACGGGAGCGGTCGAAGCGCGTCGCATCTTACTCGTTATCACTCCACAACTTCCAGCAAATCATCCAAACTACTCATTTGAGAAACCTGCTCCAAGAAAGATTTCAACGATTCGTGTTGGGCGCGCAGTTGTTCCAGCCAGGGGCCAATAGGGTTTATTGAAGCGGGGCTGGTGGCATAGCTGCCATGAAACGCGAAATAGGCTTGATTGAGCCTCCGCAAATAATATCC
>CAZSIG010000219.1:0-4271 GCA_964606195.1 uncultured Anaerolineales bacterium | reverse complement strand
GCGATCGTTTCGAGCAGCGCGGGCAAAGATGAGGTCTGAACGATCATGCTGGGCCAGATGCCGATTCCCCCCACGTCAACTATCAACGCCGACACATTGAGCCGCCTCTCGATAGCCAACTCCAGACGATTCCGCTCCACTTCGGGGATATTGGGCAGTAAAAACGCGCCGCGATCCGTGCGAATCTCGTCGCGCGGCGAGATCACCAGCCAGGTCGGCGGATCAGTGAACCGAAAAGTCACTGGCGGCCACGCGTGCTCGTCGCGCCCCAACCCCTCCGCTGCTAAAACGCGGCTGACTTGGGTTGATAATATTCGCTCGATGCGCGGTTGCATAGCCCGCTGCTGAGCGTATAAAATTTCCAATTCGTTTTGCAGAGCTATGACAGAAGATGGTAAGACAGAGGAATCTTCAGGCGCGGTGGGGGCAGCTAACCGCGCTATCTCGCCGCGAATCTGGCTCTCTAGGCGCGCGATTTGACGTTGCCGTTCCAAAAAGACGCGTACTTCCGCCTTGTGGGTCTCCTGATCGCCGGAAACGGGACCACCGCGCAATCGCCAAGCCAACTCTTCTTGCAGCGCGTCTGTTTCCCAAGCGATCCAATCGAAACGCCAATCGGCAATGAGCGGCGAGAGAACGAAATCAACTCGCGCTCTCGGTGGCACGGCGGCGGTAGTCAAAAGCAGCAACAGCGACCCCAATATGAAAACGCGCCACAGTAATACTCGCCATAAATCTCTCTCGCGTTCGAATGTTCGGCTACTCATAAACCTGCCGCGAAGGACATAAATCGACAATCGGACATTCGCCACAACGCGGGGCGCGCTTACGACAGACATTCTTGCCCAGATTAACGAGCAGCGCGTGATATTCGTTGAACATCTCCGTATTCGGCGACAAGTTGTCCATAAAAATCGCTTGTAACGTATCGTAACTCGCGTTGTCAGGCGTGAAACCCAGACGGTGCATGATGCGCCGCGTGTAGGCATCTACAACAAACAGCGGCTGCTCTGCCGCGTAGAGAATGATGGAATCGGCGGTCTCGGGGCCGATGCCGTACACCTCCAGCAGCTCATCCCGCAATTTCGGCACCTCTCGCGCCAGCAGTCGTTCTACCTTACCGTCATAATTCTCCAACAGAAACGCGATAACCGTCTTGAGCCTTTTCGCCTTGACGTTGTAATATCCCGCGGGGCGAATCAGTTCTGCCAATCGCGCGGTATCTATGTCGCGCAGTCCCGCTACGCTCAATATCTCCGCGGCGCGTAGGTTGTCGATCGCTTTCTCCACGTTACGCCATGAGACCGTCTGAGTTAAAATCGCGCCGACGATTATCTCCAGCGCGCCGTCCCCCGGCCACCAATGTTGCGAACCGTAAGCTTCATATAAACGATCGTATATTTCTAACAATAATTCGGCAGTAACAAAACGATAATTACGCAAGCTATTCTCCCTCAAAAGTCTAATTCTCTTGCGAAGGTGTAAAAGTCACCAATCGATCTTTCCGCCACTCAATCGCGCATACATTCAAAATCCCTTCATCGAGGGAAGGAATTAATTGTTTTATCATCGCGGCAAACCGCGCTACATCCCCACTAGTATAAAAAAGATATTGCCCTATACCCCGCGAATGATGTTCAGTCTCCAAGCTATTTTTAGCCAAAACGCGCGCCGTCTGTCGCGCGACCGCGGGCGCGGGATCAATCACTATCACATCTTCGCCCAATAATTCTTCGATAGCCAACCGCAGGAACGGGTAGTGAGTACAACCCAACACTAATTGATCCATCCCCGCCTCGACTAATGGCACGAGATACTCACGCAATCGCGCCATAGTGTCAGGGGTGTTCAGCGCGCCGCGCTCCACCGCCTCCACCAGCCTGGGGCAAGTGCGCTCAAATATCTGCACATCTCCCGCGTATCGTTCTACCAAGCTGGCAAACAGCTCTCCTTGAAAAGTCGCGGGAGTTGCGATCACCCCGACAACACCGCGCCGCGTTCGCTCAACGGCAGGTTTAATCGCGGGTTCCATGCCCACGAAAGGGACATTAGGATAAACGTCTCGCAGATGATATAACGCGGCGGCAGAAGTTGTGTTACTGGCAATGACAATTATTTTCGCGCCCCGTTTCAATAGAAAGCGTGTGATTTCCTCCGCGAAATCACACACTTCGTTTAGCGAACGATCTCCATAGGGCACATGAGCCTGATCAGCCAAATAGAGGATATTTTCATGGGGCAGTAGGCGGACGATTTCGCGCCATACGCTCAATCCACCTACGCCAGAGTCAAAAACGCCAATGAATTCGCGATCATTCATTCTAATTCAGCGGCGAAAATCGGTACTAATAACCATCCCCCTGTTCACTCGCGGCACTGTCGCTGATTCCCTCGCGTGCCTCGCGCAAAATCTTTACGGTCGAACTCGCGCCGATCCGATTAGCACCTGCAGCGACCATATTCTTAAAATCGGCGAAACTGCGAATCCCCCCGGCAGCTTTGACGCCGATCGCGTCACCGACCACACGACGCATCAGCGCGACATCTTTCGCCACCGCGCCGCTCTTCGCAAAACCGGTGGAAGTCTTCACAAAATCCACTCGCGCCGCTTTGGCTATCACACACGCGGCGATCCTTTCCTCATCGGTCAGCAGCGCGTTCTCGATGATCACCTTGAGTATCGCGCCCGCGCTGTGGCAGGCTCGCGCCACCGTAGCGATGCCGCGCTCGACCGCGCGGTAATCTCGCGCCTTCAACGCGCCGATGTTGATGACCATGTCTACTTCCGTCGCGCCGTTAGCGATAGCCATGCGCGCCTCGAACGCCTTAACCTCGGGCAGCGTCGCGCCCAGTGGAAAGCCCGCGACGGTGCAGACCGCGACGTCGGTATTAGCCAATAACTTCGCTGCCAGTTCGACGTAAGCCGGGTTGACACAAACTGAGGCACAGTGAAACTCGCGCGCTTCGGCGCAGAGCTTTTCTACTTGAGCGGGGGATGATTCCGGTTTAAGTAGAGTGTGATCAATCAGCCTGCCTGCACTCGCCGCGTCGAGGTTTTCTGCATTCACAACGACACTTCCGCCTTCAATGGCACGTAAATCATTCGCGGTCAAATCTAACGCGGTCAAAACATCTTCTGTAACGCGCTCTATCATCTGTTCTAAACTATTTTCAGTCATTATATAACTCCTTGTCAAACCAACTGCTTTCCTAAATTAGCTCCTTCTAAACGGATCACTATTTCCAACACCGCTATCAATAGATACGCGACGATGATAGCCCACCAGGATAAACTACGCCAAGGTGAACGGTTTTTGTGCGACGCAATCTCACTAGCAGGCGCGGGATAAGGACGCACTAACAAATAGATCAGTGTACCGCTGAAACTCCCGGATATCAACGCCACTCCACCGATAAAAAGCAAGCCTATCAATATCGTGGCGATAGTAGATGGGTCAGCGAAATCTATCGCCGCGCTATCTTGACTCAAGATACTTGGAACCAGCACAACCAGCACCGCGGCGACAGTATTGTTGCCCGCGTGAAATAACATTCCGTTCCACACGGAGCGCGTCCGATAGACTATGAAGCCGATGATAATTCCCAGCAGCGCGGTGGAAGCGAAACTGCCCAGACTCATGTGGAAAATGCCGAAGATCAACCCGCCATAGAATACCGCCCTGATGCCCCCTAAGTGCCGTTCGTATGTGCTCAATAACACACCGCGATGTAGCAACTCCTCACAAAATGCCGCGACGACAGTGAACAAGATGAAATAAGCCACGCGTTCTATAATTCCGTTCGGCTCAGGAACAGGATTGGGTATTTGTCCAAACAGGTTCAATACTATATTAGAAACCCCCGCGAGAAAAGATGCCACAGGCCAAATGAATACCCCCGCGGTGTAACTGAGAGCAGCCGCGCGCCAGGTGGGTAGCTGTAGATTCAGAGTCTCGCGCCAGTTCAGGCGTAACAGGAAAATGAAAAGCAATACGGGGAATAAGACTACGCCCAACTCGGTAAGTAGTAACCCCCAGGTGAACGACCAGAATTGCAGGGGGCTGGCTACTACTATAAATAGGAACATCAATATCAGGAACAATAGGTTTACAGCGCGTAGTGATGCGTGTTGTTTCTCAGGCGCAGATACCGCCGCTTTTTCCGTCATAATTATACACCTCTTGAATGATAGGGCTTAACGATTGCAGTATACTCTAACTTAATAGGGGTGTCAAATAGTTAGTAGACTTGTTCCCAAATGAAATTTTGGA
>CAZSIG010000218.1:0-6620 GCA_964606195.1 uncultured Anaerolineales bacterium | reverse complement strand
CCGAATTCCCGCGTGACTCACTCCCAACGCATCACGCAACTCATGCAGCGCCACCTGCATAATCTTCTCCACATCAGTCGCGCCGCGCATCTTAGTAGTTATCTCGCGCGCCAACTGCTCACGCCGCGCGCGACTGGCAGTAACCTGTAACAGCTTCTGCGTCTGCATCGCCATCGCCGCGCGGTCAGCCAGCGAACGATAGAAGCGCAACTCCTCCTCCGCAAACTCTCGCACATCGTGCGTTTGGACGACCAATATCCCAAACCAATCCCCTCCACTAGCCAGCGGCACATTAACCATCGAATGTATACCTAAACCCGCGACCAAAGAACGTCGCGCTGCGTCATCCAGCCGTGATTCGGCAGCTAGGTCGGAAATAACACCAGATTCGGTGGGTGAGGGTAAGATTTTGAGCAATGGAAGATCAACGGTACTATACCGCGTCCCCACCTTCGCGACATCTGTATCCTCGTCGCGGCTCCAAGTCAAGACCACCTTCAAATATTCTGGTTCAAAAACAGGTTCAGGCTCCGCTAAAGCTAAAATGATATGATCAGCTACGCCATACCACACACACTCATCGATCAGCGTTTGATATATCTGTTTCAGCTCCTGTGCTTCCATAATTCTCCGACTTGCCTCATACAACCGTTCAGATAAAGAGAGCGCATCTTGGGTTTGATCGAATAACCGCGCATTCTCCAGTGCCAGAACTAACTGCTCACTTATCACTTCCACAAGCATTTGATCGTTATCTGACCAAGCACGCGAAGCATCTTCCTGATATAGATTCAATATTCCGATCGTTTCCTCGCGCAGTTTAAGTGGCATAGCCAACGCGGCGCGGTTCCTTCCTATTTCCTCATCAACTAATGTTACTAAAGTTTGCTTCTCCAATGCTTGGCGCATCTCTGGAGTTTGCCACTCAGCAACAGAACGCACCTCACCAGATTCAGCCAGATAACCGACAACATCTCTTTGTTTTCGTAAATAGGTGTCCCAAACCTCATGCAGATAACGTTGTTGCAACTGCTGCGCCTCACTCAGAGCCTGTTGAGATTCTTCGTACAAATGGGCATTACCGATCGCTCCGGCGAGCTGATCAGCCATAGTTTGCAGCACAGTGATGTCCTCTTCACTGAAGGCTTGCGGTTCATCACTCTGCACCGTCAACGCGCCGATCACTTCGCCGCGCGTGATAAGCGGTAACGCCATCTCCGAACGCGTGTCTGGTAACAGCGGGTTATTAAACCGCACCGCGTCCTCTCCCACATCCAAAGCGATGCGCGCCTTACCATACTTCACACACCACCCGATCATAGAGGTTTCACCAACAGCCAGTTTGTGTTGACGCGCCAACATTTCCTTACCCGCTTCGCCAGTACCCGCCTTTAGCCAAGCATATTCTCGCTCCTCATCTACCAGAAAAACTCCCACATAATACAACTGGAACCGATCCAGCGCTTGATTAACGACTTCGTCTAACAGTTCATTAATATTCAGAATACTCCCCACCGCGCGCGAAACCTCTGTTACCGCTTGAAGTTGAGCCGCGCGTCGCGCCAATTCCGCAGTTCGTTCGCTCACGCGCAACTCCAAATTTCCGATTAAGCCACGCAATTGTCCGGTCATCCGATTAAAAGCTTCTGCCAATATCGCGATCTCATCCTGAGATTGCACCTGCACTTCGTAATCCAAATCTCCTTCGGCAATGTGCTGAGCGCCAACCGTCAGAGCCATAATCGGTGCAGCGATCCGACGCCCCATGAACCATCCCAATCCTACTACAATAGGAATCGTCAACGCGAAAACAGCCACCACACTCCCCACAAGCACCCACTCTCGCGCCAATACATTAGCAGTCGTGAAATCTATGGCTAATACCCCTTCTTGGCGTCCGTCGATTGTGCGTAAAGGAGCATAAGCGGTCAATCCTGATCCCCAATCGGCGCCATAGAACTTTTCGAGCGCAACCGCGTGGTCAAGAGTACCGAGATCAACATTCAAGGCTGACCGCGAGTCACCAGGAGTATCACCGAGATGAGAGACGCCATCGTAAACATCCCCCAGACGAAATCCCTCGTCAAAGTCATTTTTGGCATCCACTACGAACACCATCTGCCCATCCTCTCTCTGACGCAGAGTGTACACAAAGCGAATATCAGGTACAGCTTCGCGAATATCCCGCAAATCCCGTTCAATCTGTTCATAGATAGCACTGCTCTCGTCCTCAGAGGAGATAAGATTAGCATGAGCATCAGTATCCACCGCTAGAGCTGCCGCGCTAACTACATCGATCGCCTTTTCGCGAAACCTCTGGCGCAACTGGTGGCTCATTGTAAAGTAAGTGACGACGATAACCGATAACGAAGTAAGTATTGCCAAAAGCGCGAAGCCGATCGCTAAACGGTTCGGGAGGCTTTGATACTCTGATGTCTCTTCATGCGCGTTCGTTAAGCTTTCATCCTTTTGTCCATCAACACGGTTCATATTCATGTCTCCCATTCAGAGTTAGTCTCCATCGTCATTAGAGGCACTTAGCGTCGCTGCATCACCTAATAAAATCGCGGCGTGTGATACATTCAGGGCGCGACTCAACTCCAAAGCAGCGGTCTGCATAATCTTCTCCACATCGGTCACACCGCGCATCTTCGTCGTTATCTCGCGCGCCAACCGCTCCCGCCGCGCGCGATCGGTAGTAGCGGCTAACAACCGCTGCGTCCGCATCGCCATCGCGGCGCGGTCAGCCAACGAACGATAGAAGCGCAGCTCCTCCTCCGCAAACTCTCGCTCATCGTGCGTTTGCACGATAAGAATACCGAACCATTCACCACCGCTAGCCAGCGGCACATTGATCATCGAGTGTATCCCCAACCCCTCGACCAAAGCTCGCCGCGCCGCGTCGTCCAAGCGCGATTCGGCAGCTAGGTCTGGAATAATAGCAGGTTCGGTGGGAGCCGTTAATAACTTGAGCAGCGGGAATTCCACAGTACTATAGCGCGTTCCCACCTTCGCGACATCCGCATCTTCCTGCTGGCTCCACGCGATAACTATCTCCAAATATTCCGGTTCGAAGATTGGCTCGGGACCAGCTAAAGCTAGAATCACATGATCGGCTACACCATATCGAGCATACTCATCGATCAGAGTTTGATATATCTGCTCTGGCTCTTGCGCCTCCATAATTCTCCGACTCGCCTCGTACAACCGTTCAGACAAGGATAGCGCGTCCTGAGTCTGCTCGAATAATCGCGCGTTCTCCAACGCTAGAGCTAACTGCTCACCGATCACATCTACTAATACGCGGTCATCGTCCGTCCAGGTGGCTGCGACATCCTCACGTACCACATCTAATATCCCGATGGTCTCTCCACGTACTTTAACCGGCATCGCTAGCGCGGCTTTTGGGGCATCATCATTATCGATAAACGTCGCAAAGTCCTGTGTCGCCAGTGCTTGCTGCATTTCCGGCGTCCACCAATCGCTGGCAACGCGTACTTCCTCAGCCGTCGCCATGTAACCTTGCTGTCCCTCATGTTTGCGCACATAACCTTCCCACTCTTCTCGGACGTAAAGACGCTGCGTGCGCCGTACTTCCGCTAAGGCGCGTTGCGTCTCCTCAAATAAGCGCGCATTCTCAATCGCCAGAGCAACCTGATCAGCTAAAGTCTGTAAAATCGCGATATCTTCATTGGAAAAAGCCGCCGCCTCAGTTGACTGGACATCCAGCGCGCCGATGACGCGGTCGCGCACGGTGAGTGGCAACGCCATCTCCGAGTGTGTCTCCGGCAAATCGGGGTTGCTGAAGAAAACCGCGTCCTCACCGACATCCAAAGCAATGCGCGGTTCACCTGTCCCCGTAACATACCCCACGATTCCAACCTCTCCAACCTTCAACCTGTGTCCTCGCTCCAGCATTCGCCGACCACCTTCGGAAGACGCCGCCTGAAGTACGGCGTACTCCCTTTTGTCATCAACGAGGAATATTCCCACATGGTAGAAACCAAAACTACTGGAAACCAACCTAACAGTGGCATCCAAAAGGCGGTGCACGTCGCGAATAGCAGCAGCCTCACGCGAGACACGCGCCGCGACTTCGAGCTGATTTGATCTTTGCTCCAAATCCTGCGTACGTTCAGCCACGCGCTGTTCTAAGTTACCAATTGATTCACGCAATTGGGTCGTCATGCTGTTAAAGGCTTGCGCCAACATGCCGATCTCATCCGTCCGTTCCACCGGAGCAGTTCGCTGTAAATCTCCCCCCGCGATTTCCATAGCTACATTGGTCAACTCCGCGATGGGATTGACAATACGGCGCGTTACGACTAAGGCTAAACTCATCGCGACTACCACTGCCACCACAGTTACGCCGATCATAACGAGCACCTGCCTAAGAGCAACAGAGATCGTCTCTGCCCAACTCTGCTCCACGATCAGTCCCATCTCTACAGTAGGCAACCAGCGATACGCACCAAAAACACGTTCGCCGCGGTAATCGATATACTGTCCCAGCCCACTCTCTCCATTAACCGCAGCCTGTGTACCGGTACTTTCTATCGCGCCAACGGGCATGTTCTCTAACCCCTGACTTCCTACAAGGTACTCCCTCTCAGCACTTATCAGATAGGTTTCACCCGTTTCTCCCAATCCGGCTTTAGCTCGTAGCAGCAAGTTCAAATCAGATAGATTGACGCGCCCGATAAGAACTCCGGATATCTCACCCGTAGGTTCTGCTATCGGTCTGGCGATCAGCAAAGTCGGTTTATTCAAAATCGGGTCTTCGACGACAGTTTGCAGATAACTCTCGCCCGCACACGCCGCGGTGAAGTATGGCTCACTCTGATGAGTTTTACCCTCCCGCAGCACATTAGTAGATACTATGGTCCGCCCCGCGCCATACATCCCACAATCTAATATCGATATATCTACGAACGCGACCTTCTTGCGCAGGAACCCAATTAAGCGTACTGAAATATCTGAATAGGCAACCTTATAACCGGAACTATCTTCCGGATTCTGCTTCATGGTGCGCACAAGTTGTTGCAGCGTGGTCTCAGTTGCCAGAATCGCTAAGTCGCCCTCTCGTTCCTCTACCCACCGCGAGATCTCACGGCGTTTAAGGTCAGCGGTGGAAGAGATTTGATCTCGAGCTTTCTGCAACAAGGAGAAATAACTCGATGCCCCTCCCACTATCATAAAAACCAACGCGGGAAGAATGACCAAGAGCAAACTAAAGGTCAGGAGAGTACGCCGAATACTAGTTGAGCGAGATACTGTCGCGGAAGTTTTATTCATTAAATCCCTACCTCCTCAATCGAGAACCACTACGGTTGATACAGGACAAATTCTCCCGCTTCGTTAACAACATAAGGGACATAGGGCGTACCTATGCGATCTCCGTTCTCATCGAAGCCGATAATAGTACCGGTGATCCCCGAAAAATCCTTCATGCCGCGAATATATTCGGTCAATACGTCAACCTCGGTCGAATTAGCCTCTTCGATGGCATGTTTGAGCACGCGAAAGGTATCGGCAGCCATCAACGTCCAGATACTAACAGGTGGTTCACCGTAACGCTCCTGATAATCAGCTTTAAACTTTTCCGCTTCAGGAGAATCGAGATCCTGTGGCAGCGGCGCGGTGACAACAAAACTTCCCATTGCCGCCTGCACGCCCGCGATGTTAATAAACTCAGGATTATTAACCGCGTTGCCCCCGATAAACTTAACATCCTTTAACGCCTCTACCTGCCGCAACTGTTTCACCAACACACCAGCATCGGGGTAATAGCCACTAAAGTATATTACTTCCACGTCGCTCTCCCCAAGTTTATCCAACAATGTGGTGAAATCTCTTTGCCCCGGCTCAATGATAATATCCAACACAACCTCGGCGCCTTGTTCATCGAGATAGATACGCGCCCATTTAGCCAATTCATCCGCGAATATGGAGCCATCATGTACCAAAGCCGCGCGGTTTAGTCCTAGAGTATTGACGATGAAATCTGCCACAAATAACCCCTGCCGGTCGTTGGGGAAACACACGCGAAAGAAGTATGGATAGCCCCTCTCCGACAGCCGATTAGCGTTGGCAGCAGATGCCACGAACAGCATCCCTTCGCGGTGATACACCTCGGAAGAGGTTTCGGCAGCATCAGAACTGTATGAACCCATAACGATCTTCAAATCTTCTCCCACTAACCGCTCAGCCATACGCCGCGCTACCTCGCGGTCGCCGCGCGTATCGCCTTCGACTATTTCTACCGGTCTGCCATCGATCAATCCGCCCTCTGCATTAACCTGTTCAGCCAACAACTGAGCGGCGCGAAGCATCGCCTCCCCCTCCTTCGACCATTCTCCAGTCAGGGGTGCCTGCACTCCAATCCTGATGGGCGTCTTTTCTCGCGAACCACAAGCCACTACAACCACACTACAAACTGTAACTGCTACTAACAAAGTCAATACTACACGTCTCGTCATGATCCCCTCCTTCTCAAAATCACATAAGTAGAATTTATGAAACGATAGGACTTACGCAAAACTGCATTATAACTAACCGCCGAGAGCGCGGAGAGTATCGGGAGAGATTTTTTGTGTTTGTCATACTCAATCATAAGTGTT
>CAZSIG010000217.1:4983-6641 GCA_964606195.1 uncultured Anaerolineales bacterium | reverse complement strand
GGCAGCACCACATAATCCCCCACCACATCCCCCACCGCGCCGCGCACGGGCAGCCTTTGCCATGTCTCCGCGTCGTACAGCCCCAGCGCGAGGGTGTATTCCCCCGCGGGCGCGTCGGGCATGACCGGTATCGCGTACTCGTCCGTCAAAAATTCCCCTGGTGCCCAGCTTGTCGTTGGAAGCTCCCCACCGCCGGGAATGCTGTCGCGCTGCCCCCAGATGTTACCCTCCGCGTCCAGCAAATGTACAAAAGCGGTATATGATTTATCAAATTGCGCCAGAGATTGCCAGTACAGAGTCAGATGCAGCGTGTCGCCGGGTTTCACCGACAAACTCTCGCCCACCGCATCGCGCAAGTCGTACCCCACCAATCGCGCCTTATCGCCCAAATTTATATCCAAAGGACGCGCCACCTGTGGCGCGGTGAACACCCGTTCGCGCCCCGTTATCGTCAAACTGCCGAGCGACGCGGGTTCCGTGCGCACTCCGGTACCCACCGTTTCCAAGCTGATGTTAAGCGTGTATTCCCCCGTAGAGAGCCGCGCGGGAATAAGCAAGTCGTGCCAATCGCGTACTACTTCACCCTTCCCCCAAACGCTGGTAGGATAATTCCCAAACGCGGGTTGACCGCGCCACTCCTCGCGCGCCCTCCCCGCGTCGTCTTGTAACTGAATTATAACGACATAATCTTGTGTCACCGTCCGCCGCGCTTGCCACTGAAGTAACAACGGCAGCACGTCTCCCGTTCGCAGATCACGCGTCGCCACGCCGTAGCCCAGCAATCTTACCTCATCGTTAAAATCGAGATGCAGCGGATATTGGATAGACAAATCTTCAAGTCGCGGTGGCGATTCGGGGCTACCGACGCGCACCGCGCCCAAATCCAACTCAGTACCCTGCGCGCAGCCTTGCTCATCCGCGATATTCAGGCTACGCCGCGCTGCTGCAGAATATACTCCCATCTCGACGCGGTATTTGCCGGGCGGCGTGCCCACTAGTACCGCGATTTCATATACATCACGAATCAAATCACCCGGCGTCCAGCGCGTGGTCGGCAGATGCGCGGCTACCGGCTGCCGATCTACTTGCCCGCAGACGTGCCCTTGTTCATCGAGCACGCGCATATAGACGCGGTAATCCTCGTCAATTGATTGGAGACACTCCCAGTAAAGAGTAATGAGTAAAGGGGTATCGGCGGCGAAATTGGTTGCACTGGTATCGTAGCCTAAAAGCCGCATTTTGTCCTCGAAAGTGGCGCGCTGGGGGTGAGAGATCGTGGAAACCTCTTGTGGAAGAACGCGGGGACCACGATAAACCCACGCGTAGTCGATGCCGTTGATCCGCACCACATGCTCCGGTTCTTGGGTGCGCACGTATTCCACCGTACTCGCGGTGGGGAGTTCGCGCTGCACCTGACTGCGATAAAATACCAAATAGTTGCCGCGCGTCCACGACCAGATACCTTCGGGCGAACCCGCGTCTAGCGGAATCGTCTCGCCGCGAAAATGCGGGGCTTGCTCGTCCGCGTCCCATACCGCTACGGTCAACTCCGCCGCGTTGGGTAGTTGGTCGAGATAGTGCATCGCGCGGTCTAAGCCCTCGCCCCATCCGACCAGCAACCACCGCGCCGCGGTCGCGCCACCGCCCAATAGTTGATT
>CAZSIG010000217.1:0-4883 GCA_964606195.1 uncultured Anaerolineales bacterium | reverse complement strand
CCCATCCGACCAGCAACCACCGCGCCGCGGTCGCGCCACCGCCCAATAGTTGATTATAGTGCGCCAAATAATATGGGTGCAGGGAGATGCTGAATATGCCTTGCAACACCGCGACGCCGATTATCCCCCAGCGCCATGCGGCGCGGGCAGACAACCTTGTTACTGTAGGCACAATCTCGTGAATTAACGCGAATATGCCGATCGCTGCCAGCAAATCCAGCATGGGAAAGATAGGTAGGGCGTAACGGTCGAATTTTTTCGCGCCGATGGAGAGAAAAGCTGGGAAGAGCAGCACGAACAACCAGAGCGCGGCAACACCCCAGCGCGGAGTTCCCCTCTTTCTCAACCACGCGATAAGTCCGCCTATTAGCCCCAGTGTGGTCAGCGGCGTCAGACGAAACAGCGCGGTTACGGGATAAAAGAACGGACCGGGATCGGCGCGCAGTTCCCCCAAGAAGAAGTTGCGCTTGAGATGTGGCGCGACGCCCAGCTCACTCGCGGTAGTGAACACGCGTAGGAACGTATCCAACAGAGATTGCCACACTGCAGGCCAGCACAGGACGAACGTTAGTACCGCGACTAACGTCCAGATGATACCGGGAATGATTACGGCGCGGACTAGCCCCTCACCCCTAACCCCTCTCCCCGCAGGGGAGAGGGGGATAAGTTCCCTCTCCCTTTCAGGGTTAGGGTTAGGGTGAGGGTAATTTTGCCAAATGGTCACTAAAACCGCGATTAGGGGGTGGAAGCCGACTAAAAAAAGTCCGGGAGCTTTCGCCAGAAAAGCGAGCGCGGTGGTTATCCCCGCGCTTATCAGGTAAAACCAGCGGCGCGTTTGGAGATAAACCAACATGCTCAGAACGGAGATGATGCAAAAGGCGGACAACAGCGCGTCGACGTGAATGACGCGCGAGAGCGCGATGTGAAACGGGTCAAGGGCGAGCAGAATCGCGGCTAACAGCGCGGCGCGGTGGTCAAACAGCTTGCGCGCCAGCAGATACACAATCACAACGCTCAACGCATTCGCTAGCGCGAGCGGCATGCGCATCATCGCCCACAGGCTGATTTCGTCTTGCGCGAAAACTTGGCGGAAGTAATCGACGGCGTTTAGCCCCTCTGCGGCTGAACCGCGCAGTAGATAATTGGCGTAGATACCCGCGCTCCCCAGCCACATCGTAATAACTCCCGGATGCTCTTTCTGATAAGTATTTGCCCAATCGCGGCTGTGCAGCGCGTCCAGGAAATTAGCCGACCGTTCCATCCAGCGGTGCTCATCGGGGGTCAGGAAAACGTCTAGCGATGTAGCGCGCGGTAACAACGCCAGAACGAATATGACAATCGCGAGCCAAAGTGTCTTCAGTTTTGGAGTATTTAGTTTAGAAAATAGGTTTGTCATTGTTAAAGTGAAACGTGAAGACGTGAGCCGTGAAGCGTGGGGACTTAATAATCCGCGCGGTGCTTCTCACGCATCACGTTTCACGTTTTAGTCTCCTCATTCACCAAATATTCGTCGCCCATCGCTCCGTAGCGTCAGTAATCTCAGCATTGTGCCGTTTTGCACAACCTCCGCGTCGCTGACAAAGATTTCCGGCGCGACGCGCTGGCTCAGTTCCCATTGATTATCGCCGTCTATGACCGCGAGGGCAATGCTGACCTGCGCGGGGTGGCGCATTACCCAGCGTGTCGTCTCAACACGAATGACCTCGCCCGGCTGCCACTGGCTCGAACTATACCAGGTCGGCGCGACTAGCTGTTGGTCGGACGGATAGCGAATCGGCGCGGTCAGCGCAGGCTTGTAAATATTGCCGTCCGCGTCGAGGAAGAAGACAAAAAAGCGATAGTCCTTTTCTATGGGTTCTGTGCCGCGAAAATACAACGTGAGATACGCGGTCGCGGTGCGCTCCGGCACTAAATCGTAGCCCAGAAACTCCAGCGCGCCATCGTAACGCACCTGATGCGGAAACGCGATTTCGGGGGCGGGCGCGGCGCGGGCGAAGGTGTAGAATTCATCGGGGATCTGCGATGTAGTGATACCCTGAGATGCAAGCAGCAAGTAACCATCGCGCGCGGCGCGCACGCCGTATTTCCCTTCGCGGAGCAAGTTGTGGACGGTATTGTATATATCTTGCACAATCAGCGGATGCACGGTCGGCGTCACATCGAGGAAGATGAAATCCGCGTCGTGGAGATGCGGGAAAAGATATAGTTCGCGCCGCTGGCTGACCTGCGAGTTGACTTGCTGGCTCGCGCAGACAGAAGCGTCGGCGGGAATGAGCGCGGTGAATTCATGCACCATTTGATGGTGCGCGGTCAGCGGCACGGGACGAAACCCGATGGCGAGCGGGGTGAAGCCATTGTAGCGATGATAAATCAGCGCCGCGCACAGAACCACCAAGCTCACAAGTTTGCCAATTTGCCGATTTGTCGATTTGCCAACTCGCCGATTCAGCCATGCCGCGCCGCCGATAGTCGCGAGGACGAAGAAGGGTAAACTCGCGGCGGGGTGGTGCGAAAGGTTGAGGTTTTTCATCCATTCGTTATTGCCCAATAGACAAATCGCGACCGATGGCGCGGCACAAGCCATCATCAAAGGATCGAGTAATGACAAGAACGCGAACGGCGCGGTCAAGCCCGCGAGGTAGACGAAGTTGTGGCGGTTGAAAACTAGTTCGCGCATCAGACGCGGGTTGGTGAGCAGGGTGCCCCCCATCTCGATGGGATTATCGCCAAGATTTTCGTAATACGCGAGGAACGGTGAGACGTCTTGGGGATTGAAATGGGGAATCACCACGTAGACCGCGACGTAGAACCAAATCAGCCCACCGAGCGCGGTCGCCGCGCCGATGCGTTTTTCGGCGCGGCGCAGCATGATGTATGCGCCGAGTAGAATCACGCCGAGAGAAACGTCCTCTTTGCACATTAGGGCAAGAATAATGAGTAAAGCGTAAAACGTGAGGTGTGATACGTGAGGCATACCGCGTAGTTTATCACCGTCTTCACGTTTTACGTTTCCGATTTCCAAGATATAGTACGCGGCGAGGATGAAGGTGGGGGACATGGAGACGGTGTGAAATTCGTCGACGTTCGCGGCTTGGAGCGCGGGGTAGAGCAGGTAGGCAAGGGCGAAAGCCAAGCCTGCGAACTCACTCGATAGTTTGCGGCGCGCCAGGGCGTAAACCGGCAGCGCGCCGAGCGCGATGACTATCGTCTGAACGACCAGCAGGGTGCGCGGGCTGGAGTAAAGTAGATACAGCGGCGCCATGAGGATTAAGATCGGCTCGACATGGTGTGCGAGGCGCGTGTCAATACCCTCGACGTTGGTCTCCTGCAAGATGCGCCCGCGCAGGGTGTTCCACACCGCTTGGTCCATGTTGCCCAAATCGTAGCCGCCGGTGTCAAGCGCGGCGTAGCGGCGTAGGGCTAGAAAAGAGAACCACGCGGTGTAGGTAATGATGAAAATTATTAGTAAGAGCGAAGGTATATTTTTGAATTTGACTTGATTAGACATATCGGAGCAAGTTTTACCGCGAGTGGCTGATTTTTCTTGTGACCACGCGAAATTCAGTAGTGACTAAGTGGTAAGTGATAGTTAAAATAATTACAATTCAACCACAAAGGACACGAAGAACACTAAGGCTATTCTTGCTGTGAATGGTAGCCTTTGACCGCGTATGAGCATTATTAAGCGAAAAGGGTTTAGTGCTCTTTGTGCCCTTAGTGGTTAGTTTATAGTAGTACTTTTCCCTATCACTTACTAATTTATCACTACTTTTATTCTCCGCTGAGTAATTGTCAATCAGCGATCTTTAGTGTATGCCAATCAGCCGCCGTCAAATCAAAGGTCATGGGGGACACAGAAACCACGCGGTCTACCGCCATCGCCCAGATATCGGAATCCGGTTCTAAAGTGTGCTTATCCACTTTGCTATCATAACCGCGAATATGGCGCTCGCCAGTCTGCGGATCGTCCTCTACTACGGAATAAAAATAGCGGTGGCGCGAGACACGCGTTAAGCGCCATTCGGTTTGCGGCAGCGCGATCGAGGGCACATTAACGCTGAGCAAGTCTACGTTCGCGGATACGCCCCCGTTAAGCATCCTCTCTGCGAAGTACGCGGTGAAGAACGCCGCCGCGTCGAAACTCACATCTTCGCTGTGACTCAGATGATGTTCCTTGTCAGTCTCCAACGACATCGCCAGCGCGGGAATATCAAAACATGCCGCCTCTATCGCCGCGCCGACCGTTCCGGACATCGTGACGTCACTGCCGACGTTTTCCCCATAATTGATGCCGGATACGGTCAAATCGGGAAGGCGCGGCGCGATGAGCATGACCGCGCAATGTGCGGCGAACGAAGGGGTGCCATTAGCTGCGTACGCGGTGATGGGGGTACCGTTGACGACGTATTCAACTTGTTCCAACTTTTTTTGATACCCTCGCAAATGTCTACTCGCGCCGGTGTGCTGCTCTTTGGGCGCGACGATTAGGAGTTCGCCCAAGGGCATCACCGCTTCGACCGCCGCGCGCAATCCGGGCGACGCGATGCCGTCATCGTTTGTCAATAGTATCAATGGTTTGTTCATTATTCACATTACCTCTTCTAGTTAGCTGTTCTATTCTATCTGAAACGCCGAATAACAGCCAGGATTTACGGGATAGAACTTGCGCAAAACCGCACTATAACTCACCGCAGAGAGCGCAGGGGACGCGGAGCTTATCTTGAGAGATTTTTTTATGCTTGTCATAAACAATCATAAGTGTTCATTAAAAGTCATAGGCGCGGCGCGCTAAAAAACTATCCGGAAAACTCTGCGCTCTCCGCGCCCGCGGCGGTGAAATTATTATGAACTTGCGTAAGTCCTACAGGATTAACAAGATAGAA
>CAZSIG010000216.1:0-6661 GCA_964606195.1 uncultured Anaerolineales bacterium | reverse complement strand
GCGCCTCTTCGCCGAGTGAACTCGGCGCGGCTACCGAAAACATGCTGAAGCATGTTCGGCATAACGCGCTTCAGCGCGTTTCTCATAGCAACCGTGAGTTCACTCACGGGGGGCGCGGCGCGAGATAGCAAACTGTCAGGTAACTAGGTACAAATTCGTGAAATCAGTGGCATATTTCTCCGTTAGCGAATTTGGCAAACTAGAGAAATAGAGCTAAAATTAGCGTGTCAATGACCTCTATTGACGGAGTAAAAAATACCGCGAGGAGGTGATGCCGATTAGCCGATACGATGAAGGTAGTATTGTTCGGTTTAGCGTTCACGCAGTTGAATGGTCGTTGTATTGTGACGACCGACAAATTTTTTAGAGATATGAGGAGGAAAATAATGTTGAAAAAACTTACCCTGTTGACACTCATCGCGCTCTTGGTGGTCCCGTTAGTTTTGACCGGTTGCGGCTCAGCCAAACTAGGTACGGAGAAAAATCCGCTCGTTTGGTCGTTTGTCCCTTCGGGCGAGATGGAACGCGTGGCGGCTGGCGCGGAGTCGGTGGCTAAGCTGATTGAGGAAGAGACAGGCTTGGTCATCGAGACGAACGTCGCTACCGAGTACGCGGGCGTTATCGAGGCGATGTGCAGCGATCCAGTGGAAGCACACATGGGTTCACTAGCTACTTTCGCTTACGTGCTGGCTGCCAAGAAAGGCTGCGCGGAGGCGGCATTGGTATCGGTGCGCTACGGCAGCGCGACTTATAACGGGCAAATCATCGTCCGCGCCGACAGCGGCATTACCCAATTGAGCGATCTAGCGGGCAAGACCTTCTGCCGCCCTGACCCGCTCTCGACCAGCGGCTGGATCATTCCACAGCTTGACCTGCGCGCCGCGGGCGTCGATCCCGATACCGGCTTGAAAGAGGTCGTGGACGCGGGGAGCCATGACGCGGTCGTGGCTGCCGTCTACAACGGCGATTGTGATGCAGGTGCCACATTTGTGGATGCGCGCAGCAGCATCGAAGATGATCACCCCGATGTAAAAGAAAAGGTCGCGGTTATCCATACTTCAGCCGATATTCCCAACGACGGGTTGCAATTCGCCCCCTCAGTACCCGAAGAAATCCGCACTAAAGTCGTCGACGCATTATTGAAAATCGCGGAGACGGAAGAGGGGAAAGAGGCGTTGGACACATCCTACCAGTGGGCGGGATTGCAGAAGGAGAGCGATAGTTTCTATGACCCCTTCCGCCAACTGCTCGACGCGGCGGGGATGGACATCGAGAAGTTGCAAGAGTAGTTAATGGCTAATTTCAGCGCGAAATAGACGCGGCTGAAAAAGGGGGGAACGCGAATGTTCCCCCCTTATCATTAGGAAGAGATAGAATGTGTACGGCTTAATCACGAATGTCGCGAATTTACGAATAGCCCGAATAATAAAAGAGAAAAATTCGCGTAATTTGGCCATTCGTGGTATTCGTGATCTATATCCAACTCAATTGAACCAGCACCAGCGGTCATAAACGTTCATTAAAACCCATATTCGCGGCGCGCTAAAGAATTACCTAGAAAACTCGGCGGTAAAATTATTCTGAACTTGCGTAAGTTCTAAATAAGCTAACCGTCAAGGGCACTAAAGGACTCAACGAATAGGTATAACCGCGTATGATAGCTGTTGAAACCAACTTAGTGTTTCTTTGTGCCCTCTGTGGTTGAAAAACTATTTCCAATAACTTTCTATCTTTATGAGGAAAAAGGATGCTAGAAATAAAAAACCTGACGAAAGTTTACGACGACGGGACAGTCGCGCTCAAGAATGTGAGTTTTGAGGTCGCGGACGGAGAATTCTTGATCATCATCGGGTTGAGCGGTTCGGGGAAATCCACCCTATTGCGCTGCATCAACCGCCTGATCGATCCGACCGCGGGGGAGATTATCTGGAACGGGACTAACGTCGCGGCGGCGCGGGGGGAAGAACTGCGCGCTACTCGCCGCCAAATTGGCATGATCTTTCAACAATTCAATCTGGTCAAACGCTCGACAGTGCTGACCAACGTGCGCAGCGGCCGTTTGGGATACATGAAATCTTGGCCGAGCCTGCTCCACCGCTTTTCAGAGGAAGATATACAGCGAGCGTGGAACGCGTTGGAGCGCGTAGGTATCACCGACCAGGCGTATAAGCGCGCCGATGAGTTGAGTGGAGGACAACAACAGCGCGTCGGGATCGCCCGCGCCCTGATGCAGGAACCGGAAATGATCCTCGCGGACGAGCCGGTTGCCAGTCTCGACCCGGTCTTGGCACATTCCATCTTGTGTCATCTGGAGATGCTCAACCAAGAGGACGGCATCACCATCTTATGTAGTTTGCACTATTTGGATTTGGTGCAGCGATATGCCACGAGAGTAATCGGCTTGCGCGACGGCGAGATCGTCTATCGCGGGACACGAGAGCAGATTCGCCAAATGACCGACGCGGAGTTCAAGGAGATATACGGCGCGGAGGCGGAGCGCGTCAGCGTCGGATTGACAGGAGAGGGTGACTAGATGAATAATGAACAGAAGTTAAACTTTCAATCGGAAGACGCGCCGACGTGCGTGTCGGCTCCAGAAGACAGAATAGTGGAGAAGCCTGTATTGCCTCCCAGCCCGATCAGCGCGGCGGTGGCAGCGGTGTTGTCGTTCGTCGTCCCCGGATTAGGACAATTTTTGGCGCGAGACAAACGGCGCGGCTTGTTATTATTTCTCAGTTTCATTAGTACCGTCGGCTTATTGGCATGGCGCATACGGCTGGCGGCGCGGCGCGAAGATGAGATAATCAAAATCTTCCTGAAAGCGTTGAGTTTACAGCCATTTTTGGTGATGCTCATCGCGTTCATCATCGCGCTGTGGGGGTGGATCATCTGGGATGCCCGTAGGCAAGTCCAGACGCGGCGTTCGGGGGGGATCGGGATTTTCGCGCTGGTGCTGCTGATATTCTTCTCGTTAGGCTGGCAGATCACCGAAATCGATCTCTATAAAGCGGTGACGCAGATAAACGAGGCGGGACCGCCGTTAATGAAGATCATCTGGCCTTGGGAGAAGGCGGTGACGCGTGAGGAGACTTACCTCACCGCGCAGGTCAAGATCAGCACGCCTTGTGATGATAATCCGCCCGCGCTGCCCGAAGAAGTCTCCGGTGAGCCGTACATCAAAGTTGACCCCACCTGCGGCACTCTATCCGAAACGGGAAATCCCGGCACCTCGTTACACATCATCGGGCGCGGTTTCAACCCGAACGAGCAAACTGTGTTCTGGTGGACCGACCCTTTGGGCGGTGAGTTTCGCATCTGGCGAGAAGGGGAGTATCTTCAGGTGACGACGGACGCGAACGGCGCGTTCGAGACCGAAATCACCATGCCGATCATCGTCATTCCGCCCAGCGCGGGCACGGGGCCGCACATGCACACTCTAAAGGCGCGGCAGACCACCAGCACCGGCGCGTACAAACCGAGCGAAGAGTTAAAACTGGCTATTGAGCGCATGATCGAGACGATATTCTTGGGCTTGATGGCGACCTTCTTCGGCGTCATTCTCGCCCTGCCGGTCAGCTTCACCGCGGCGCGCAACCTGATGTCCGCATCGCGCGTGACGCTGGGGCTTTATTACGTGTCGCGCACCATCCTGAACATCGTTCGTTCTATTGAGCCGCTGATCTGGGCGATCATCGCCACCGTCTGGGTGGGTTTGGGACCGTTCGCCGGCGTCATCGCGCTGACTTTGCACTCCGTCGCCGCGTTGGGCAAGCTCTATTCCGAAGCGATTGAGGGAATCGATCCTGGTCCCATCGAGGCGATAGAAGCTACCGGCGCGAACTGGGCGCAGACTGTCATGTACGCGGTGATACCGCAGATGATTCCCCCTTTCATCTCGTTTACCATCTACCGCTGGGACATCAACGTGCGTATGTCTACCATCATCGGCGCGGTCGGCGGCGGCGGCATCGGATTTCTGCTCATTCAGTGGATCAGGTTGCTTGATTTTCGCGCCGCGGGCATCGCGGTCTGGTTTATCGCCATCACCGTCGCGGTGCTGGATTACGTCAGCGCGAAGATTCGAGAGAAGATTATCTGAGATGTGAAACGTGAAACGTGATATGGTAGGACTTACGCAGAAGGGTTGATTTTACCGCAGAGACGCGGAGAAATGGTAGAGAAAAATCTTTTTACACGCATAAACGGTCATAGGCCCCTTGTTGTCTAACTGTTATGTACACACTATAAAATGGGTTTAGGGAAGACTTAAATGTCATGCTGAACGCAGTGAAGCATCTCGCGGTGGTTTATATACAGCTCTAATTCCCCGCGCAGCCGTATGATGCCGAAAACGAGACCCTTCGCTGCGCTCAGGGTGACATCTTGAATAGGGCGCACATAATACTTAGACACTCAGGGCTTTTTACGCGCATAAACGGTCATAGGCGCTCGGTAAAGTTCATATTTCGCGACGCGGTGAAAAATTAACTGCAAAACTCTGCGCTCTCCGCGTACTCGGCGGTAAAAATACACCGAAGTTGTGTAAATCTTAATACTATATTTCACGCATAGCGCGGTTTAATCCGCTGATACAGTAAAACTATGAATATATTCGACATACTAATTCTAATCGCTCGCCCCGCGGCGGGCAAGAGCGAGATCATCGACTATTTACAGCGAACCGATCTGGAGACGCGGCGGACGCGCTTTCATGTTGGCGAACTCGACATGATTGACGATTTCCCCATGCTCTGGACGTGGTTCGAGGAGGACGCGCTATTGGAGCGCATGAGTAAACCGCGCCTACATACCGACGAAGCGGGCTATTTCAAATATCCCTATCTCTGGCATCTACTCATCGAGCGCATCGCTCTGGAGTATGATAAGAGAAGGCGCGATTGTTCCGATTATCGCGCACGATTTACCACGCTCATCGAATTCTCACGCGGTACAGAACACGGCGGCTATCGCGCGGCGTTTCCACATCTATCCACAGAGATATTAAATCGCGCCGCGATCGTCTACGTCAATGTCTCCTTCGCGGAATCGCTGCGCAAGAATCGCCGCCGTTTCAATCCCGACCGTCCGGACAGCATTCTGGAGCACGGTCTTCCCGATGAAAAGTTGAAACGATTGTACGGCGCGGACGATTGGGCAGAGTTCAGCGCGGCAGACATGGAGTTCGTGACCGTAAACGGTATTCGCGTGCCCTACGTAGTCTTCGAGAATGAGGATGACGTAACCACCGCGCGCGCTGAGGCTTTGGGAGAGCGATTGGAAAACGTACTTGAGCGGTTGTGGTATCTTATAAACAGCAATGGAGGACATAAAAATGTGGAAAGATTTTAAGGAGTTCGCCTCGCGGGGTAATGTGCTGGATATGGCTGTGGGCATCGTATTGGGCACAGCCTTCGGGGCTATCGTTAAATCGTTCGTTGCCGATATTATCATGCCCCCTATCGGATTGTTGTTGGGCGACGCTGATTTCTCAAATCTGTTCATTTTGTTGAAGGATGGGACGCCCCCCGCGCCGTACGCCGCACTTGCCGACGCGCAGGCGGCAGGCGCGGTCACTATCAACTATGGGAGCTTCATCAACACCATAATCAGTTTCCTCATAATCACGCTGGCGATGTTCGTCCTTATCCGCAACACCAAATTGTTCGAAAAACCACAGGAAGAGCCACCGCAAGAATCGACGACCAAAGAGTGTCCGTATTGTCTATCCGAGATTCCGATCAAAGCGACGCGGTGTCCGCACTGCACTTCTGAGTTGGAAGCTGAATAAAACTCGCGAGATACAGGTGCTACGCACTTTCGAAGTGTACAGCACCTGTATCACTACAAATTATGACTTGCGCAGTTTGGGGTAATTTTTACCGCAGAGAGCGCAGAGGACGCGGAGAGTACCAAGCAAGATTTTTTTGGGCTGGTCATACATCCCTGAGTGTCTAAGTATTATGTGCGCCCTATGGAGATAGTAATGATGCGCCCTAAAAGGCTCCTAGCCCCCGTCTCCGGGGGCGTTTGGGAATAGGGCGACGCTTTTGTGCCCGACGCCCCCGCGACGGGGGCTTAGAGCGAAATTAAAGTTGTTCCATATAGTCTGCACATAACAGTTAGACACCCAAGGTCATACACGATCATAAGTGTTCATTGAATTTTATATTCGCGGCGCGATCAAAAACTACCTCGAAAATAGGCGCAATGGGGATTGCGCCCTCTAGGATGCGTGACTCCAGGGCGGTATCCCCATACCGCCGCTACCGCGGCGCGGTGATTTTCGTTAATTGGTAGAGAGCTATGCTCATGTAACCTACCTCGAAAATAAATTGGTGCCGGGGGCATGGCGCGGTTACCGGGCGAGATGCTCATATAACCGCGCCGCGTTCCCCCTCACCCTAACCCTCTCCCCTGCGGGGAGAGGGAACTTGCCCCCCTCTCCCTTTCAGGAAGCACTCCTTCGAGTAGGCTGCGCGCAGGGGCGGGGGGTGAGGGTGATTTTCGTCCATTGGTGGTGTAGCAACGCTCATGGGGCCTACTCCGAAAACTCTGCGCTCTCCGCGCCCTCGGCGGTAAAATTATTCTGAACTTGCGTAAGTCCTATCAAATTATGACTGCACAAATTCTAATCGGCACGAGCGGGTTCAAATACGATGAC
>CAZSIG010000215.1:2049-6725 GCA_964606195.1 uncultured Anaerolineales bacterium | reverse complement strand
TGCTCATAACCACCTCCCCCTCGACCCATTCCGCCAACGTATCCTCATCCGCCCAATCCAGGAATTCCGCGTAGGTCATCCGCGGTCGCGCTGCCGTGACCGGCAAGGCATCTGACACCGCCTCTCGCCAAATCTCCGGCAAATCGCTGCCCGTCGGGACCGAGCGCGCAGTCCATTCTTTTACCTCGACCACGCGCGGCACTTTGACCCTATGCTCACCGTATGGCATGTCTCACCTTCCTCGCTTGTTTGCTCTCCCAAACATGGTTTTACGCGGGGTTTAGACTTCCGAAGTTTCAGAAAACTTCGGAAGTCTCCCCGCGAAAGTCATCCTACAACCGCCGCACGAATCCCTCACTCTCCAAATGTTCCACGATCCGCCACGCGTTCTCCTCCGGAATATACGTTACCGTGTCCAAACTGATCTCCGGGTTCACCGGCGGCTCATAAGGATCATCGATCCCCGTGAAGCCCTTGATTTCGCCGCGCCGCGCTTTGGCGTACAGTCCCTTGGTATCGCGTTGCTCGCACACTTCCAACGGCGTATCCACAAACACCTCAACGAACTGCTCTGCCCCCACCATGTTGCGCACATCATTGCGCGTTGCCATGTAGGGGCTGATCGCGGCGCACACTACTGTACCACCATGTCGGACAATCTCCGAAGCCACAAATCCGATGCGCCGAATGTTTATATCGCGATCTTCTTTGCTAAATCCCAAACCTTTGGACAAGTGTGTACGCACCACATCACCATCCAGCACTGTCACTTGCCGCCCATGCTCTTGCAATAACACCGTCAAGACTTGCGCGGTCGTAGATTTACCCGAACCGCTCAATCCGGTAAACCAAATACACACCCCCTGCTTATGACGCGGTGGATAAGTATCTGCCAAAATCTCCGCCACTTCGGGGCGCGTGAACCATTCCGGCAACTTTTTGCCATTGTTCAGATATTCCTCACGCACTTGCGTGCCGGAGATAGACGCGGTATCGGCATCTGGTGGCACCTTAGAAATCTCTTCGTAACGCCCTTCTTCGGGTAAATACACTAAGGCGCGAAATGGTACTACATTGACGCCAAGTTCCTCACTATGTTTTTGCGCCATCTCCTGCGCATCATAAGGGCCATATATCGGGTTACCCGCGGAGTCCTTTCCCGGCCCCGCGTGATCGCGCCCGACGATGAGGTGATTGGCTCCAAAATTGCGCCGAATCAACATATGCCACAACGCCTCGCGCGGTCCCGCTAAACGCATCGCCAACGGCAGCAGCGAGAGCAAAATCCGATCATGGTCGTAATAGTTCTCGGTCAAAGCCTTGTAAGTACGCACGCGCGTGAAGTGATCCACATCTCCGGGTTTAGTCATACCGACAACCGGATGGAGCAACAACACCCCATCTATCTCTTCAGTGGCGCGCTTGGTCAATTCCTCATGCACGCGGTGCAATGGATTGCGCGTCTGAAATGCTACCACATTAGTATAACCGAACGATTCGAGCCGCGCACGAACCTGCGCGGGCGTCAAGCGCAACTCCCGAAAATCGTAGTGGCGCGGTAGTTCGATTACTTGTAATCGCCCCGAGATGTTCAACTTGCCCCAGCGGTGCATCTCCGCGACCAATGGGTGGCGCAAATCCTGAGTACCGAAGACTTTCTGCGCTACTTCCTCGCGATCCCACTCGTAGATCTCCTCGATATCCATTATCGCCAACAGTTCATTTTTGCTATTGCGCAACGCGATCTGTTGATCTAATTTAATATCGGGGCTGGCATCGACCGGCAAGGTAATCGGAATGGGAAAAATGTAATCATTAGTTAGTCGCATCTCCTCTAAGACGCGCTGATGATCTTCTTGTCCCATGAACCGATCCAATGGCGAAAACGCGCCATTTGCCAATAATTCCAGATCGCACACCGTTCTATCAGTTACCTGTATTGACGGTAATTGTCCCGCAGCCGCCTTAAATTTCTCTTTCTCTTCGGGGTGTACACACAGATTTACTAGTTCTCCTCCATAAGGCGGTACCAATTTTGCTTTTCTTCTAATTTCCAATTTACAAGCTCCTTTGTTAAAATTTTGATAGTGATTCTATCAATGACTATGCTGAAAAAATAATTTTTCAGCGGATTTAGCGAATTAAGCCAATTAAACCGCGCTCACTCGCATTCATACGCGGTCATACGCTACGAAACGACGAACTGTTGCCCATCTCCGGGAAACTCCAACAATAAATCGCGCCCATCCACTTTCAATATAGGCACAGTATCCGCGTTTTTGCTCTTCTCCAACCCCAATTCCAAACAAGTCAGGGCGCAAATCTCTACGACCTCGTTCGGCCCCCTCAAATACACCTTATCGTATCCATCCTGTTTGACTTTGCTCAACAACACCTTCGCCTGTTCGCGCACTTGGCTGTAAACCTGCAAAGATGCTTGCATATACTCATAAGTCAACCGCGCTTTCTCCGCAATACCCTGCGGCGTGATTAAATAACGCAGGCGGCGCCGCTGCAACTGCTTAACTTTCACGTAGCCCTTATTGACTAAACGCTTAATATACCAATTAACACTGCCCACCGCGACCCCTAACTGCGCGGCTAGATCAGCCTGCGTGGTGTTGGGATTATCCTCGATGTGCTCAAGTATAAGGAGGTCACGTTCCGCATACAAACCATTCTTGTCATTCATAATTCAGCGACTGAATTATAACCCATCTTCGCTACCATGTCAACTCAAACTACGTTTCACGTAGGGTTTTCTCAAAGTGTCATGCTGAACGCAGTGAAGCATCTCGTTTACGCGATAATTATTACCTGCTGATTAGGGGGAATAAAATTGACGGGAAAACGAGACCCTTCGCGGCGCTCAGGGTGACATACTATCCAAACTACGCGACTTTGAGAAAGCCCTCACGTTTCACGCCTCACATTTCACGCTTCACCCTCCCCATTTCACGTTTGCCGAATTCATACAGTTTGAGTACAATATCCTCTATGGCTCTCAATAAACTAGTATTACAGGGATTCAAGAGTTTCGCGGCGCGGTCTGAATTTGTGTTCGACCGCGGCATCACCGCTATCGTAGGTCCGAACGGCAGTGGCAAATCCAATATCGCGGATGCCATTCTATGGGCACTTGGCGAACAGAGTTACCGCCTGCTTCGCGCCAAACGCACCGAAGAGATGATTTTCAATGGTGGGGCTAAAAAGGCGCGCGAATATATGGCGGAGGTAACTCTACATCTCGATAATGGCAACGGTGACGAAAGCGCGCGCGAATCAGCCTCTATCACGCGGCGCGCCAAGAGGACGGGCGAAAATTACTACATCATCGACGATGAGCGCGTACGCCTACGAGATATAGACGAATTTTTGAGCCGCGATGGGATGAGCCGCAACGCGTACACCGTCATCGGTCAAGGATTGGTGGACACCGTTTTATCGTTGCGCCCCGACGAGCGGCG
Source organism: uncultured Anaerolineales bacterium (assembly GCA_964606195.1). Classification (GTDB taxonomy): domain Bacteria; phylum Chloroflexota; class Anaerolineae; order CAZSIG01; family CAZSIG01; genus CAZSIG01. Next base: position 3,258 of record CAZSIG010000215.1, on the reverse strand, counting down.
CATACTGCTCGAGGAAGCCGCCGCGATTACTAACTATAAAGCCAAGCGCGAACAAACCCTAAAAAAGCTAGAAGATACGCGCAAAAATCTGCAACGCGTCAAGGATATTATCAGCGAGGTCAAACCGCGCGTCGCAAGTCTGGAAAAGCAGATGGAACAGGCGCGCAAGTACGAGGAAACCGAGACGGAGTTGAAAGCGCAATTGCGGCTGTGGTACGGCTATCAATGGCAAATCGCGGCGCGGGAAAAGGAAGAGGCTGATAAAGAGGTACAACTCTGGTACGAGAGACTCGTGCCCGCGCAGGAAGAACTGGCTGAAATCGAAAGCTCTCTGAGCCAAGCGCGTAAACAGCAAGAGTCTCTGAGCGCGAAGCTTCATACCAGACAGACAGAGCGCGACGAGTTACGCACAAAACTAGAGGAGGTGCGGCGCGGCGCGGCGGTTAGTGCAGAGCGCGTGCGCCTATTGGAGAAGCAGCGCGATGAACTAAAACGGGAATTAGAGCGGTTGGCGGAGACGCGCGCCGAACTGACCGCCCGCATCACCGCGTCGGAGTCGAAGCTGCAAGAGATTTTTGCCCAAAGAGCGACCGAAGTAGATAAACTACGCGAGGCGCAGGAGCGATTGAACGCGGCGGATGAGGAACGACGCGGCGTTCAACATCGGCTGGCGCAGGCTCAAAAGCGGACGTTTAATCTGGCGACGGAGTTAGCTGACAAGCGCAACCGCATCACTCAAGCGAGAGAAGAGCGTGATAAGCTAAACCAACAGGTCATCGCGCATCAAGAGAATATCGCGAAACACGAAACCGATAAAGAAAAACTCGCTGAGCAGGAAGCCGCGCACCGCGCCGCGTTGACCAAAATCTCTTGGGAATTGGATAATCTGATAAATCGGCGGCAGCAGTTGCAGCACGACCTAACGGAGGTACAACGCGCTCAGAAAGAATATCGCGGTCAGTTGCAACGTTGCCAGCGCGAACTCGAACGCCTGACCACGCGCTACGAGATGTTGGAACGGATGCAGCAAGACATGACCGGCTATTACGCGGGCGTGCGCGCGGTGATGGCGAATACGGAATCGCTGTCCGGCATCATCGGTACCGTCTCGCAGCTAATTAAAGTGCCATCGGAACTCGAACGCGCGGTCGAGGCGGCGTTGGGAAGTCGGCTGCAAAATATTGTGGTCGAAAACTGGCGCGCCGCGGA
>CAZSIG010000215.1:0-1949 GCA_964606195.1 uncultured Anaerolineales bacterium | reverse complement strand
TGGCGCGCGAGCGAGAGTGGCGCGAATTGCCTGATGAAATCGCGACGGCACGCCAGCGAGTCGCGGGAATACAACAACAGTTGGTGGAAAAGCGCGCCGCGCAAGAAGCTCTGAATCAGCGTATGGCTGAATTGGCTAACGAGGAAGAGAGATGGGCGCGGGATAAACAGAGCCAGGAGCACGCGCTGGATGGTCTGGAACGCCAGATGGCTAAAGTCGACCAGGAATTGCAATGGCAGCGCGAATTGCTGGAGCAAAAGGCGCGGTCGATTGATGAGAGCGATAACTTGGCGAACAAGCTGGCGCGAGAGACGACCGAGCTTGAGCAACAAGAACAGCAAGCTCAGGATGCGGTACAATCGTTGACCGCGAAGCTTGCCGAGCTGGACACCGGAAAGTTACAGGGCGCGGTGGCGCAGGCAGAGAAGTCGCTGGCGGTCACTGAGGGGCATTTAGAGAGCCAACAGCGCGTGTTGAAAGAGCTGAAAAACGACGCGGCGCAGATGATGTCGCAAACTCAGGATAAACAGGCGCGGTTGGAGCGTTTAGGGCAAGAGATTGCCAATACAGGGGCCGCGCAACGAACTGATCTTGCCCAAGCGGAGACGTTGACGACGGAATTTGCCCAAAAAGATGACGAGATAAAGGCAATCGAGGACGCGGTGACATCGCTTCGCCAAAACCAGCGGAAATGGGAAGATGAAGAGACGCGAAAGCGCAAACAGGTGCGCCAGATAGAACACGCGTACAATCAAGCCAAGTTGGAGGAGCAACGCGCGAGCAGTGAAGTTCAAAATCTAAAGAAGAAAATCGAGAATGACTTGGGGTTGGTGGAGGGCGTTGACGACCAGCATCTGTTGCCGCTAGAGGATTTGGTGTCGAACTTGCCGACGGTGGAAGCGTTGCCGGAAGGGCTGGATGACCAGGTCAAGCGGCTCAAACGGCGGCTGCGGCGCATGGGCGCGATTAATCCCAACGCGCCCGCGGAGTACGAGGAAGCGCAGGCGCGGTACACTTTCTTGACCTCACAATCCGAAGATTTGCGCCAGGCAGCACAATCTCTGCGCGAGGTCATCGCTGAACTGGACGACGCGATGAATAAGCAGTTCATGGATACCTTCAAAGAGGTGGCGCGAGAATTCACGGAGTATTTTAAGCTGTTGTTCGGCGGCGGCACCGCGAAGTTGGTGCTAGGAGACCCCGAAAACGTGTCCGAATCGGGCATAGACATCATCGCGCAGCCGCCGGGCAAACGCCGCTTGCCGCTGCCGCTGTTATCCGGCGGCGAAAGATCGCTGACCGCGATTGCGCTGCTGTTCGCCATTCTGAAGGTGCGCCCGACCCCCTTCTGCGTGCTCGATGAGGTGGACGCGATGCTCGATGAGGCGAATATCGTTCGCTTTCGCGACGCGCTGTGCGATTTGTCCACCGAGATACAATTCATCATCATCACACACAGCCGCCCGACGATTGAAATCGCGCAGGCGATTTACGGCATCTCGCTGGGCGAAGACCAGACCTCGCGGGCAATTTCGGTCGATTTGTCGGAGGCGGATGAGTACGCAGCGCGAAATAATTAGATCACTAGGATTAGACCACAGAGCCGCTGAGGACACAGAGAAAACTATAAGAACTCTGTGTCTCTGTGGTTATTTTTATACATTAGACATTATATCGATTTATTTGACCGCGCCATTAATCGAACGCAGATAACGCAGATTGGCCTGATTTGCGTAGATTTGGGGGCATGTGCCGCGATTTTGGGTAATCAAAAACATACAGGACTTACGCAAATTCACCATAATTTCACCGCAGAGAGCGCGGAGGACGCGGAGTTTTCTCAAAGGAATAATTTTGTCCCCCGCATACGCGGTCATAGCCGATCATTGAAAGTCATATTTTTTAGACGACAAAAGTTATATCAAAAACTCTGCGCTCGTAGTTTATCC
>CAZSIG010000214.1:0-6734 GCA_964606195.1 uncultured Anaerolineales bacterium | reverse complement strand
ATGAACGCGTATGTGGGAGGCAAAACTTATTCCTTTCAGAAATCTCCGCGTCCTCCGCGTTCTCTGCGGTAAATTGTAGTGCGATTTTGCGTAAGTTCTACCTAATAGAGTTGTTCCCTAATAAGCAAGATAAGAAATGGGACGCGGATTTTCGCGGATTCACGCGGATAAACGACTTAAATCCGCGAAAATCCGCGTGAATCCGCGTCCCATATAATTACTTACAGAGAGCTAGAATTATGAAAATCGAAATTCCCGACGAATGGCAGCAGCTAGATCCCGCCGCGCTACGCGGCGCGGTGATGATTTTGGGCGGGTGCGACACCGGCAAGAGCACACTGGCGCGGCATCTATTCATGCAGGTCGCCGCGCACCGCCGCGCCGCGTTTCTCGACTGTGACGTGGGACAGAGTACGCTCGGAATGCCGACGACGTTGAATCTGGCGATGGCATTCGCGATTACCCCGCCCGCGTTTCCGCCGTTGGGGGAGCGCGTCGCCTATTTCGTCGGCTCCACCACGCCGCGCCATCATCTGCTACAAACCATCGTCGGCGCGCACAAGCTGGTGCAACGTGCTTACGCCGCGGGCGCGGAGGTGGTCATCGTGGATACTTCGGGGTTTATCGACCCGACTACAGGGGGCGGCGCGCTCAAACAGTGGAAGATCGAGTTGTTGGCACCGACGACGCTCATCGGGCTGGCGCGCGGCGACGAGTTAGAGCATATTCTGCGCCCTTGGCGCAATATGCGAAGTATGACTCTTTACGAGTTTGCTCCCGCCGCGCAAGCGCAACCGCGCACTCGTGACCAGCGTAAGGCTTATCGGCGCGCGAAATGGCACGATTATTTCGCGCAGGCGCGAAATGTGCTGATAGATTTGAGTAACTACGCGGTTTTCGATGCTGATTTCGTGGAATATGGGGACGTGTGCGCGTTTCAGGATGAGGATGGTTTTGTTGTGGAGTTGGGGATAGCCCGCGAATACCGTCCGCGCGAGGCGAAATTGGTGGCGCGGACGCCGCTAAGCAGTTTGCAGCGCGTGCATAGCGTGCGTTTTGGGGATTGGCAAGTTAATGGTAAATAAATTAGAGGATGTCCAACTGTATGTGCTAACTCCGCTCCGCGGGAAGCCATACGTTGAATTTCGTGCCCTCTTTCGGGCGCGTTTCTACTTCTATGTAACCATTGTGTTTTTCGATGATATTTTTGCTGATACCCAAGCCCAGTCCGGTGCCGGTCTCTTTAGTGGTGAAAAAGGGATCGAATATACGCGGGAGCACGTCAGAATCTATGCCTGTGCCGGTATCAATGAATTCCACGCGTACTCCCAGCGGTTCTGCTGTACGGCTGGCGTTCACAGATAGAGTTCCTCCTTTGGGCATGGCATCCAGCGCATTGAGAACGAGATTCAGGAAAACCTGTTTGATTTGATCGCTCACTACGGGCAATAAAGGTAGATCGGGCGCGGGTTCCCAGATAACTTTTACCTGAGTGCGTTGACATTGTTTAGTGATCAACTCTAGTACCTGTTGTACCATAAAGTTTATGTCATTTTCTTCTTTTTCTTCTGTCAGGGTTAGTTTAGAAAAATCGCGAACGCGATTTAGAGTACGCGTTATTCGCAAGACCTCTCCCTGAGCCACATGGGCGTATTGATGTATATCCGCGGCGCTAATATCTTCTTCCTGAAACAGCGACAAAATGCCAACCAGGGCTTGGAGTGGATTGCTGACCTCGTGGTTAATCGAGGCTGCCAGTTGTCCGATGGCTGATAATTTCTCCGCGTGGATTAACTGGCGCTCCATGTTTTTGCGCTCTGTGATGTCGGTCACAGCTACTATCTGCCCTTTCGAAGGATCTGCTGGGTCAATATCGCGGGCTAAGATAAAACAATCGAACGCGCTGCCATCTTTGCGAACCCAACGAGTTTCTACTCTTCCTATTCCATGTTCGGCAATTTCCGAGTATAATTCCTGTCCAACGCGTTTGTATTCCGCGTCACTTTCGTATAAAACGCGGGCGCTTTTTCCCAGCAACGCCCTTTGTTCCCAACTTACCATACGATACATCGCCTCGTTTGCCCAATCGAGGACGCGGTCCTTCACCATACCTATGCCCACTGGTACTGTAGCCATAATCGTTTTCAGAGTTCTCTCGCTTTCCTGCAACGCGTCCTCCGCACTCTTGCGTTCAGTGATGTCCTCTAAGCTTCCCTCATGATAGATTATGTTGCCTTCAACGTCGCGCACAGCTTGAGTATTATCAGTCACCCAGATGACCGCGCCATCACGACGCCGCAACTGAACTTCAAAACCGCGAATTACCTCATCTTGTTCTAATTTTTTTCTCCATTGAGCGCGCACTTCAGGAATGGCGTATATATCGTTCATGTCGGTTGCCAACAGAGAGGCGCGATCCGAGTATCCGAGCAATTTCATCATCGCGAGATTAGCGTCAAGGATTTGTCCTTCTGGAGTGACGCGATATAAGCCTACTGGTACACGATCGAACAGCGTACGATAACGTTTTTCGCTGGCGCGCAGCGCCGCTTCCGCGCGCTTACGTTGGGCGCGCGTCCGCAAACTGGTAATACCATAAGCCAGGTCACTGGCAAGCTCTTTTAGCAGTTCTATCTCCTGATTATCGAAGGCATCGCGCTGCGCGGCATAGATGGTCAATGCGCCGAAGACTTGTTCCGAAGTGGATAAAGGAAGGGCGATAACTGAGGCATACTCGCGCTCAAGTGCTTTCAGGCACCATGGCTCGCGATCGCATACAGATGGAATATCCTGCATAACACAGGGATTTCCGGTTTGTATCGATATCCCTGTAGGTTCGCACGTCGCATCGGTGTCTGTATAGGTGAAATTAACCGCTTGGAGAAATCCTTCTTCGCGACCTTTCCACATGACTGGTTTGATTCTCTTGGTATCTTCATTTTCAACGAAACCCACCCATGCCATGTGGTATCCGCCCACCTCTATAATAATTTGGCATACATCCTGTAATAACTGGAATTCGTCTGTGGCGCGTACCACTGCTTGATTGCATTCGCTGAGGGTCTTATAGGCGCGATTAGCTCTGTGTAACGCCCTTTCGACTTTAACACGCGCGGTAATATTAGTCAGGGCGACGAGTGCACCGGTGAATTCGTCATTGGAGAACCGCGGACGGGCACTGAGAATAACGTGAATCAGTTCTCCGCCTTTTCTCAACAGCCTAGTTTCGTAGCGAATTATATTCCCCCGAGTTAGTTCTGCTACATATCGTTCAGCTTCCTCTCTCTCTGTTTGGGGTACGAAGTTTTTCCAATAGTTACCAATTAACTCTTCGCGCGAGTATTCCAACAGTTCTTCGGCTGCTGGATTGGAGAAAGTGACGATGCCGCGCGCGTCCATAATCAATATAGCTTCGGCTATGCCCTGCACGATGTTTTCATTAAATTCCTTGAGGCGCAGCGTCTCTTCATGAAGCCGCGCGGTCTCGATAGCGACTGCTGCCTGATTTGCCATCGCCATCATTAGATTCGCGTCCTCTGTATTGAAATCTGGCTGGTCGAGGCGATTGATGGCGGTCATCGTCCCCAGAATTATGTCTCTGAAGTTTAACGGCACTACTATGATAGACCCCGCGCCCGATTCACGCCGCGACCGTTGTACTTCGGGACTCTCACGCACATCGGGCACGCCTTTAGGTGAGAGCGCGATTTTCTGTTCCCGCAATACCCACCCGGTCAAGCCTTTTTGTAATTCTTTGTAAGGAACTTCGACAATTGAATACGACTTTGATCCACCCTTCACAAAATGGGTCAGTTGCTGTTTATCTTGATCGACGGTATGTAAAACGACGGTGTTAGCGGGGAGAGCCTCCGCGACGCTGTCTACTATTGACTGTAACACATCGGGCAAGCCTTCGTAGGCGATCAGGGAGCGGGCAACATGAAACAGCGCTGTGGTGCGAGTTAAGTTCGAGCGGAGGGTCTCTTCCATTTCCTTGCGCGGCGTGATGTCATGGACGTAAGTAACAACCTGTTGTTTTTCATCGCGTTCGATTACTTTGATGCTGACCTCGGCAGGAAAAACCGCGCCATCCTTGCGTTTCTGTAGCGTCTCTGCAAATAATCCGCCAGTTAATAACTCTTTGTCAATGATAGCGGGCAGCTTTTCAGCCATCTCTTCAGTCACCAAATCAGCCACCTTTAAGCTGGTTATCTCTTCTTTGGTGTAGCCGAACATCTCACAGGCTTTGGCGTTGCAGTCGAGGATATCTCCCTCTAATGTCTCCAGAAATATCGCGTCGGTAGCTGCCTCGAAGAGAGTGCGATATTTCATCTCGCCTTCGCGTAGGGCTTTCTCCGTCTGCTTCCGCTCAATGGCGTAGCGTATGGCACGCGTTAACAGGTCGCTATCAAATTTTCCTTTTACTAGGTAATCTTGTACTCCTTCTTGAACCGCCTCGACCGCCTTTTCCTCATCGCCGACGCCACTCAAGATCACTACAGGTATCTGCGGTGCCGCGGCGCGCAGGGTGAAAAGAGTCTCTAATCCGCGGCTATCTGGCAGCACGAGGTCTAATAGCACAATATCTACCTTGTTGCCAGCCAGACGCTCCAAGCCCGCCGCGAGGGTAGTATAACTCTCAAATTCAAAAGATGTACCCCGCGCCTTTTTCAGCATCCCTCGAATCAGGCGGACATCGCTGGAGTTATCTTCAATAAGTACAACTTTGATCGATTTACGCGTTTTTTGCATTTATTTTCACTTCTGTTAGTAGTACAATCCAATCTTAAGCGCAGGCATGAAGCCTGCGGCTACTTTGTAGCGCGACAGCATGTATAATACCATAAATGTGCGCGTTCATAAAATGCGACTCGGCACTGCTTAGGTAGGATCTGCGACGCCATATTCCATTTCGTCTTCGTCCTTCATCACTTCGGTGACGCCGGGCAGCCAGACACTGAACGTAGATCCCGCGCCGCGCTCCGTTTCCACCTGTATCCACCCGCCATGCTGCTCCACTATGTCCTTGCTGATACCTAAGCCCAGCCCCGTACCCTTCTCTTTGGTAGTGAAAAATGTATCAAAGATGCGCGGTAACATCTCAAGGTCAATCCCCGTGCCGGTGTCTTGAAACTCTATTCGCACCCCGCGCGGCTGCGCGGTGGCAGCAGTGTTTACGCGCAATTGCCCCCCGTTTGGCATAGCATCTAACGCGTTGATGATCAGGTTCAAAAATACTTGTTGTATCTGATCGCTGATTGCGTACAGCAAAGGTATTTCCATATCTAAATTCTGAACAATCTGCACGTCATTATGTTGGCATTGCTTTTTAGTAAGTTCCAACACCTGTTCTATCAAATCATTGACAATGACAACCTCTTTCATCTCATCAGTGACTGGCTTGGAGAAGCCGCGCACGCGGTTTACGGTGCGACTTATCCTCAACACTTCGTTGTAAGCCACTTGCAGGTATTCGTGTATATCCTCTTCGGATGTCGTATCATCGAGCGCGAGGCTCAGTAAGCCGATGAGCGCTTGTAACGGATTGTTGACCTCGTGAATAATCGACGCGGATAGATGTCCAATGGCTGATAATTTGCCCGCGTGTAGCAACTGTTGCTGCATCTTCTTGCGCTCGGTGGTATCCAGCGCTATCCCTCCCACCAAAGGGGGATTGCCCTCTCTCTTAATGGGAAATTTGTGTATTTGATACCACCGCTTAGTACCATCCTTATCCGTTAGTAATTCTTCTCTACTAGACGGGCCCTCCGCGAGAGCTTCCCTATCGCCCGTGAGCAATCTCTGGGCGATTTGTTCGGGGAAATACGCGGTAGTGCGACGACCTATCCAATCTTCGGCGTCGAAATGGTCTTTCAGGTATTGATTGACATATTGAATAAGACTGTTCTCATCCTTGATAAATGCCGCAGCGGGTAAATGGTCCATAAACGCGGCGAATCGCGCCTCCGATTCACGTAACGTCTCTTCGGCGCGTTTCTTCTCATCGCGCAGACGTTTCTCCTCCAGGGCGTTCAGCATCGCCGGTCCCAATCGCGCCATGCGGTCTTTGAGCAGATAATCTACCGCGCCGTTTTTTATGCAAGCCACCGCCGCTTCCTCGCCGATCGTGCCGGTGACGACGATAAAGGGGATGTCCCAGCCGCGTTCTTGCAGCAGGCTCAAGGCGCGCGGCGCGTCGAACTGCGGCAAAGTGTAGTCTGCCAAAATGATGTCTATGTCCGGGTTTAGTTGCGCTAGATAGTCAGCTTCGGTATCGACGCGCTGCCAATCGAACTCAAATCCCGCTTTACGCAGTTCGTATAAAATCATCTCTGCATCTTCTGGACGATCTTCAAGAATTAGAACGTGAAGACAAGACATAAATAACTTCTCCAATTAAAAACTCTGTGTCTCAGTGGACAATATCTTTAGAATTTACGCAATTTCTTCCTAAATGAGTAGCGCGCCAACCGCGTTGACTGGTTTTGACTATGGATGGCCCTGGATGTATAAGTATTATGTACACCCTATGAATGCGATTTAATTACGCCCTACATAGCTCTCAGCCCCCGTCCCTGGGGGCGTTAGGGCATAGGCTGATGCTTTGGCCTCAGTCGCCCCCGCGACGGGGGCTTAGAGCGAAATTAAAGTATTCTTATCTAGGACTTACGCGAACCGCGTTGGAATTTACCGCAGAGAATGCAGAGAACGCAGAGATTTACGGGAAAGATTTT
>CAZSIG010000213.1:0-6748 GCA_964606195.1 uncultured Anaerolineales bacterium | reverse complement strand
GCCCAAGTATCCCCATGCGCCTGCCAAGTGTAATTGGTGTTTACTAAAGCGTAAATCATACGCGTATCGTCGCGCCAGAACATGATGCCGCGCTGGAAATCGCGCTTGGCGGCGTAAGTCGCGACCTGTGCCGCGGTGGGGCTGCCCAACCGCTGGCGTACTGTCGCGTTATTGTTCCACACTTGTCCGAACGCGCCAGTGACGTTGCCCCAAGTTGGGGTAGGTTGCCACCATGAAGTCGGTGTCGGCCAAGGACCCGGCTGCCCACCGCACACCTGACTACCCAAATTAGCGAGGGTAACGACTGAACCGTTCCATACCATCTTCAAGTTTCTGAACCATTGGACGATATTCGCGCCTTCGTACTGCGCTTCGGAGATAGGATGACCGAACACGTTCAGCCCGCCATGTTGGTTGAAATAATCGAGGAACGCGTTGGTGACGCAGTGCCCGGTTTCGGGGAAGAACTGTCCGCCATACGCGGTACACCAATCATTAGTACCCGCGTCAACGCGCCCGTACACCTGCTGTCCCGCCGCGCTCAACTGCACGGTGTAGCCGGAAACCAGTTCCATCTTCGCGTTTTGGAAACACTGCACGGTGCGCCCGCCTTCCGCGAATTCATTTGAGATAGGATAGCCGAAGAAACTCACCCCGCCATAAGTATTAAAGTAATTCAAAAACGCACCGCAAACGTTGTATCCGCCGAAGGATTGGCAGTTAGACGGATATCCCGACGTCGGTGTCGGATATGGTCCCGGCGGCACAGGTCCTGAGCCTAGTCTCTCACTTCCCACATTACCCAATTGCACCTGATCATTGCGCCACTCCATGCGCGAGCGCTGGAAATATTGAATGACCGCGCCCCCTCGCCAAGATGCTTCAGAGATAGGATAGCCGAATATTTGTACTCCACCATAGCGATCGAAGAAATCGAGGAAAGCGTTGGTAACAGCATGGCCGGTCTCCACAAAATACCGTTGGTTCGGGTTACCGGGAGTAGTCCAATCCGATACTCGCGGAGTCCCGCCGCCCAATTCGTCGCCCAACAAGCCCAATTGCACGCGGTGCGGCCATGGGTTTTGGGGCCACAGTTCCATGCGCGCTTTTTGGAAATATTGTATCTGACGGTTAAGCTGCTGGTCGTAGTACGCGTTCGTGATAGGATAGCCGAAGATGTACGAACCACCGTAAGTATCAAAAAAGGTCAAGAAATCGCCAGAGACCGTGTATCCTGTCTCTGGAAAATAACGCGACCCCTGCGCCCCCACAAATGCTGGCGCGATTAGGGTGACACCGATCACCAAAATCAGCACAAGAAGTCCTAATTTTTTCGCCATAACCATACCTCCTTTTTATTTCTCCATCTTCGATTTGTGATTTATATGGCAACCCGCGCTGCCATCTGTTTAATTGTTCACTATGATACTTATAGAATTGTACTGCAAAGTGAGAACAAGCGCAAATGAGGTGTCTGTTCAAAAGTTGGGACAGAATACCTGCTTAGGCCGGGGTAGAGGCTCATGTACGGCTTGGAGGCTTACGCCAGCAGGGCCGTCATATCGTAGTAGTCGGGGGCGGTCCCCAGTAGGGCGGTCAAACTGACCACGTTTTTGATGGATTCTCGGCGTTTGTACCCGCGCCTGGTTCGATAGCGCTCCTTGATCCACCATCCAATCAGCCGCTCATAGGTATTATTCGTCCCATTCAGGTCTTCCCAGCGCAGATCCAGAGTGAGATTGCGCCACCGATTCTCCAGGCGGGCGACCATCATGCACATGCGATACCTGGTTATACCGTTTTTTGTGTCTGTTGACATTTGCGCCGATTTGAGGTTTAATAGTTAGAAATTACGCAGTTGAAAGGGTATACTGAGGATGAGCTAAGTACGAACGGATCGCCTCGCGGATTATGCTCATCTGGGCTTCGAACCACGAGACCCCGGTACGTAAGCGATGTGCTTCTAGCCGCAAAAAGGCGCGGAGCGCCCAGCCGATATGATTTCGTTGCGCGGTGGCGCCGCGGTGTTGTGACTGTTCAATTCCGGTGTACTGTTTCAAGCCCCGGTGGTATACCTCAATCTGCCAGGCGGCATCCGCGTGCGCGGTACGTTGCGCGGTGCTCATATTTAGGCAGCTAGTAGCCCCGTATTCCCCGGCGCCGTCTCGGCCGACCGTCTAGAATACGTGCATCCAGCCATAGCCTTTCAAATGTACCGCCCGCCCCGCTGCGAGAATTTCGAGCGCGGGGCGGACTTATCAGGAACGCGCGAGCCGGCGCGGCTTACCCCGCATTTTTGGCGTGGCGCGGCAGACCGTGAGTGGCTGGTTGCTGCACCTGATGCGGTGGTTCCCCGCCCTGCGCGATACGGTGGTGCCCGCCCAGCCGGATGATATTTTAGAACTAGACGAACTGGGGTCATTCGTAGGCCATAAAGGTCAAGAGCGGTGGTTATGGACCGCGATCTGCCGGCGGACGCGCCAGCTTGGGGCGTTCGTCATCGGGGATCGCAGCCACGAAACTTGGGTGCGATTGTGGAACAAGATTCCAGTAGCTTACCTTGCGCCAACGCCTAGCCCGGTTTGTCCGCAAAACCTTGTCTTTCTCTAAAGCGGACAAGTATCATCATATCGTCACTAAATGGGTTATTACCGAGTACAACTTGTCCTTATCACTTACCACTTAACCACTACTCTACCGTTTTTTTGCATAATGTGCGTCCTTTTGGCCACGGAAAGCGCGCCGGGAAAAGTCCCGCGCAACTGGTGGGGCTAGATGTGCCCGACGCCCCCCTGACTTTGCTAGGACTGACTTAAGGTAAAACTAACTTCTCGGAATTCTGAACCATGCCTAATTTAACTACAAAACACCAAGAGTTTTTCTATCAATAATACTCATACGCGGTCTAAAATTATCATACAAAGCCAAAGCCGCCCTAGTGTCCTTGGTGGTTAAGTTCTACCCACCCACATACTCATATTCCATAACGTCAAATCGCCATTCGGCAATCGCTTCAATCTCCACCTCGACGCGCGGTTTGCGCGGGTCGATATGCTTCAGCAGTTGCAGGCTGACCACTCGCCTATCGTCCACCCCGAACGCGGTGCAGATGCTATCCTGCGCGATTTTTAACCCGCCATCCAAATCGCGACGCAGCGGTGTCTTGAAGTAGAAATCCAAAAACAAACCGATATATCCTTGCTGCAACGCGTGCACGAAAGCCTCACTGATGCGCCCAGTAGACTGCCAGCGCTCCAGCAAATTAATAACGCGCCGCTTGTAACGACGCGCTTCTCTCGTTAAAATGCGACGATTTTTCACCGTCGCGTACTGTTTATTGATGCTAGGCGGCAGTGGCAACGAAAATTTCACTGCCAAAATATTCGTCATAATTCACATTCCCTCAAATCAAAGCTAAGTTCTATCTCTGTCATCGTTGATATAGATGCAAAACGGCGGCTATGAAAGCCGCCTTACGAAGTGCATCTTCACCTTTACGACAACTTAACTACCATGGTAACTGGCAATGAGGCACATTCGGTGGTGCTTGCAGGGTGATCTCCATCATACCGCGCAGCAGTGGATGCTCGTGTAACGGAATTCCCAAACGCGGGTCTAGTCCCACCGCCGCCGCCATAGCCCATTTTGATATTTTTTCATCTTCGTACAACCGCTTGAGTACCCATGCCTGATGTCGCAACCGCTCGCGCAACAGCCGCCTGAAATCGTAATCGATTATATCCGAAAGCCCGCGCCGAATGATCTCCGCGCGTCGCCGCTCCTTCTCTCGCCCGCGTGCCCGCCGCAGTGCGCTCCTGGCTGCTTCATAGTCCAGCCAGATCAGCGGATCAAAGAACCATGAACTGAATTGTCTTAGTTCCAGTAATCGCGCACACTCTTCGAACAGTTCTGGCTGCTCATCTATATCTACCCCAATTGGCGCAGGCTCGACTATCTCCTTATGCTGAGATGTTCCCAAGAAGCTTTTCCATGCCTCATATTCCAGTGGAATCAGGTAACCTTCTTCCAAGTTAATCTGCCGCGCTTTATGCAAAAAGTGCTGACAAGCAGCCAAACTAACTTTCACCATCGATATTCCAGAAGTTTCAGCCTGATCAAATATATCATCCAGCTCTTCTTCTTCCAACAAATCCGCGCCGAAGCAGTCTTTGATCCCTTGATAATCATTAAACATCACATTGAGTATTTGCAGATAGTTGTTGGGCTGCTCGCGCGTCACCATAGCCAACTGTGAACCATTGCCATCAATCGTAGATACCCAGACTCCATGTAATGGATTCAACTCATGCTCCGTAGTTTCAGTCCCCGTTAAGTCCTCCTGTACACTGGCACGCATGGTCAACCGCCCCACTACGCGGCGCGCCTCGCTGATCACGTCGGGCGCGAAGTCATAATTCACCAACTCCTGTAATGCGGGGATTGCCGCTGGATTCTTCAAGTTATCTAACGCGGCAATAACTGTCAACACTATCTCCTCATCCGAATAGTGCAATAGCGGATTCAAGATGTATAAAGCATGAGAATGCCCACTCGCACCAATATCCGCGATTATACCCTCCATTATCTCCGTCGGATAATTCTGCAAATTAGCCAAAAAATTGGCGCGCTCCGCCTCTCGATCCATGCGCGCGAGCATCTCGTCCATAGACTGACGCATAGTCTGGACAGGATCGCGTAACTGAGCCAGCATCTCATCGGGAGACAGATCAGCCCCCAATCCAATGAGCGTAGATATAACCGCGAACTTAACAGCATCATTCGCACTGTTATCGTGTAGTATCTTACTCAGCGCCGGAATCACCGCCTGATCATCCAACTCGATCAAGGTGAGCGTCGCCATTTGGCGTTCTTTCTTGCTCGGTGAACGTAACATTTCGACTAAGCGCGGTATCACCTGGCGCCTATACATCTTCAGCTTTTCGATACTCAACCGCGCCTCATCTTGGCGCGTTGTTTCATCCATCAGTTGTTGAAAAATATCGTGCAAATCTGCTTCGCTCAACTCAGCGCGATTCGCGCCAGAATTCGTAGTGAGCGCGGCCCGATCGAACGGTAAAATCTGTCCTTGCTCTACACCTTCCAGATAACCATCTTCCTCCGCCCAATATGCTTCGTCCCAATCTTCATCATACAAACCATCGTCCCAATTATCATCCCACTCATCGAACGCGAAGGCATCAAGAGGACCGAAAGATTGATCCGCTAGCGGGGGCAAATCAAAAGGTATGGGATATTTCTCCGGGTGATCGAGCATATCGCGCAGCAGTTCTGTAATCTCTGATTCATTGAGTTGATCGCTAGTTTCAGGAAAGAAATCTAAGACCATATCACCTAATCTTCTCACAAGCTCATCGTCATAGCCGACCGAACTCGCGAGGTAGATCAATCCCCATTCATCGTCGATGAAAAAACGCTCATCTTCGTCCAAGATGAAAGTTATAGGGTCTGGCGGAATCTTATCGGCATATAGGTTTTCAGCCACTAATGAGACCGCGATATCGGAGATGATCATCCCTCTAAACGAATCCTCTACCAAACCCCACGCGGCGTCGGCGATTTCCTGATTTCGCCGCCGAATTTTCTTGTTCTTGCGCTTCTTATCCTTCTTTACGCGATATTCTTGTTCCTCCGCGTCTAAAACCTCAAAAATCAACTCATCGCCAACCTTGCACTTACGCTCTTCCAGCCATTGTCGTATCACCTGATTCTCCGCAATACCCCAAGTACCATCGTCAAACTGTTCAAGATACGCGGTAATAGTTTCTCCTTTATGCAAATGCAAAGTTACTTGCCCTTCTGTGCGCCGCTTTTTCGCCTCCCTACGACTAGGCCAAAGCGCGTATAATAGGTCATAATCGACCGCGACCTCTCCCGTTTCCAATTCGGTCTGCGTCAAAACGTGACGAAAGCGATTGTCCTTCAATATACCGGGCATGTACGCATACAGATTATAATCGACGCGTCGAATCAGATACGATTTGCTCAACGCGGAACGCACTGTGCTCTCTGGCTGTTTCGCGGTCAATTTGCGAATGTCGTTAACGCGGCTGACGATTTCACTCAAGCTCAAAGGCTGCCGCGCCGTTGCCATCACTTGATATACACAATCTGTATACGAAGGTTGTTGTAAATTACGTGCCATCTATATCCTCATCACTCCTTAGCGCGGGCGATATGCCGCTGCTGAGAGACGCGCCGCGCTGACTCCGTGCATAAACCTTTTAGGATCTTTCTTCGGTCCTTTTCGTACTTTCTGGGGTATCAACAACCGGCCTATTAACTCCAAGCCTGCACCATTATCGATTAAGCTTAAAAATATTCGCGACAAATGCCCTTTCACCCGCTCCACACGATTTGTGTTCGGATTATGCAACAACAACGCGTACTCGAACATCTGACAGGTCGCGGCTTTGTTATCCACTACTAAATAAAACTCCTCCGACACCGGCCGACCGTACACATCCTGCCAATTATCGCGAAAGATACCGAACAAGTTATGTCCCAAGTCATCATAGTACAGATTATTTGTCTCACTTCGCGGCGCGACCGGCTCAAACAAGGGATGTTTACCGCGATATAGGTCAGCGATCCACGCGCCCTCCGGTGCCAATGTGACTAAACCGGATGGCGTAACAATCAACGCGCCATCACCGAAAAATTCCAGATGATTGCCATCCTGCGCGGTGAAACCTCCCGAAACGCGCTCTCCCAAAAACTCCGCGATCAC
>CAZSIG010000212.1:4132-6762 GCA_964606195.1 uncultured Anaerolineales bacterium | reverse complement strand
GGCGGGTTGGCCGCTCCAGTCTTGCGATGCGGCATTGACTTGGGCGACGTAGTCGTGAAAGCGGTGGGTTTCGGAGATGTGGCCTTTCCTTCTGACTATTTTCTTGCTCATTCTTTACCTCTTCCGGTAGATTTACTTTGTCGCCGATTGATTTTACTGTGGGGCGTAGAGCATATTCTGTGCCTTCTTAAACGGTTTCTAAGCCCTTTTGGCTATATGTGGTATATATATCAGTTTAGTAAAAAAAAACGCTCTGGGGGGCTTGAGTGAAGGCTGTTTTTTGCGATCTGTACGTACAGCTGTACGTACAAGACTATAATCTGTACGTACAGCTGTACGTACAGATTATAGTTTCGCGAGAAAATCCTCAATTATGGTTAGGATTAGCGCGGATAATGAGGTTCCGCGCCGTTCGGCCTCTTCTTTTAGTAGGCTATATTGAGCTAATGTGACCTTACATGACGCGGTTTTATGTTTGCGGTGGTAAGGAGGTTTTTTGTTGCGCTTTTTGCTTCTACGTTTTGCGCGCTTGATGTTGGAAGATTCGTTCAATGGATCTTTTCCAAATAATTGTGTTACTATGTCAGTCATGCATACCTCGCTACTAAGCTAAGATAATCTTTAGCTCCTTTAGCGCCTGCATTATATTCAAAGATGCTCTGTTTTTTGCCAAATGCTAATCCTAGTGCAGTGTTTTCACGGATGGGATCAAGGAGAATGTCGACATAATGCCGTTCTAGTAGAGCCATGATACCTCGGTCGATGCGGCGGCGCTCGTCGTAAAAAGTGGGTAGGATACCGGATACACGGGCGTTCATACTGCCTGCAACTTCCATCATGTCACCTGTGCCTTCATAATCTTTAATTCCCATACGGACAGGAATAATGACTTCATCTGCTGCACCCATTGCATTGAAAAATAGAGGTCCCGCGCTTGGAGGTGAGTCTATAATGATGATGTCAAAATTGTATGGTAATTCATCTAATGTATCTTGTAATGCAGTATAAGTATCCATAAGTAAATTTTGGATACGTGCTAGACCCATTTTTGGGGGGGCAGGTAGGATATGGATATTTTCACGTACTTGGTATATGCAGATGTCTAGGTCTATGTATGGTGATGCTAGAGCATCGTATAGCGAAGCTTTAATTTGGGTTGGTGCTAAAAATGTTGATGTGCAATTGGCTTGGGAGTCCATGTCTACTAATAAGACACTTTTGCCAAACATTTCTAGTCCAGAAGCAAGATTCACCGCAGTGGTTGTTTTTCCAACTCCACCTTTTTGATTTATAGCTGCTACTCGCATATTGGGTTTCCTTTCAGAGGTTGATATGGAGATCCTCGGCTATGGTTTGTTTAGATATGAATATTCCCGCAATCGGGAATATTTCCGTCAAATTCTCCGTCTCCGTTCTTCGCTTCGATCATACTCGCGGAGACTTGTTTCCTCGATTAACCACATTGCACCTACTTTTATACATTTGATTTTTCGTTGACGGCATAGACGGCGCAATTGTGAATCGTCGAGTTTGTATTTATTGCTTGCCTCCCTCGTTGTGATGTATCCTCGAAGCAATTTCTTCCTCACGATAATGTAGTTTGAGCAAATGTGCTATTTGAGCAGACAGACTGCGCGTGTTGATTTCAGCATCTCTAACAATCTTTTCGTAGATACTGCGTGGTATGGTTGTAGCAACTCTCTCTGATTGCTGATACCGTACCATAGTTGCATACTCCTTCCTTACTTTGATTATTCACGATGACCCATTATATATCATAATGAGTTGTGATGCAAATTGTCAGGTGGATATCTCGTTTTTGGGGTTCGATTTTAGCTTGCTATCATTTGGGATCTTCACCCTAGGGGCGGATATGTCAACTTTCTATCTTAATTAGGGGGCAATTGGGGGCGTATTCTGATACTTAGAGCACAAAACGGTGCTACAGTTAGTCTTTGGAAAAGGCTATCTGTTCTCAGCTATAGGTTTCGGGGCCGTGGTGTTTTTATTTGAGTTAAATTATGATATAATGATTACAGGAGTGGTATTCTGAGTACGTGCGGGAATGCGCCCTGACGATAGGACAAAGCGGGGAATATCAGGTAGTAAGCCGGGCCCCCATGGCGTTATTTTCGAGTTACTTTCTGTATAGGTTCAGGAGGGGGACATGATTAGGCGGATATATAAATGGGGATACTGGGGAATAGTATTACTGATATTGGTAAACGGAGTGGGGCGGATAGTCGCGGCTCCGTCGGCGCAACCGGACAAGCCCATCGTGATTTGGGGAGTGACCGACCAACAACAGGAAGAATGGCAAGCTCTGGTTGCGCAGGTTAGCTCCCTGACCGAGGTGATGAGCCAAGACTTCGAGGGGGCCTGGCCGGCGCTAGGTTGGGAATTTGAGGATCAAAGTTCTCAAGATAGGGGACAATATCATTGGGGACTTAGTAAGTGTCAGCCACACGATGGGGAGTACGCTCTGTGGGTTACAGGTGGAGGGGCGCAGGGGAAATTACTCAATTGCGGGGACAATTACCCGGCCAACGTACGCACGCGGGCGTTATACGGCCCCTTTGATTTGAGTAACGCGATTAAAGCACAGTTGACTTTTTATCTATATGGGCACA
>CAZSIG010000212.1:0-4122 GCA_964606195.1 uncultured Anaerolineales bacterium | reverse complement strand
GGGGGAAGAGTGCACCAGTGATCGTCTAGCAATAGTAGGGTTTACGAAGGGGGGGGATCTGATCAGCCAAAATTATTGTGGGGACTGGACCGGGGGCACCGCGGGACATGAGTATCATGAGCAAAGTTTTGAACTAACGACGCAATTGGGCGAAGCGGAAGTCTGGCTGGGGTTCGAATTCATCAGCGATGGGGTCGATAATGATATAGGGTTCATGATTGACGACCTCAAATTGACCATGGTGCCCAGCCCGTTTCCCACCTTCAGTGGCTGGTTGCCCATCTCGGCGCTCATGGTAACGATCTCTTTAGTTACAGCAGGGGTATTTTGGCGGCGAGCCAGTGTATTGGTCAGCCCCGCGGCAATCATCTCGGCGGGGTTAGCGTTTTTGGCCTTTCTAGTGCTATTTTTCCTGCGGGGCGATACCGCCACCCCCACCCCTTCGGCCCCACTCGAACATAAATTACTAGCCGCGGCGGGGGTACTATTAGTGCTCAACGCCGCAACACTATTGACGCGGTGGCTACTGTTGGAGTTTTTAGTCAAACGTCGCCAAATCAAGCTGCCGCATTTCATTTTAGACATCTTCGGGTTCATCATCGTAGTTCTCACTGCGCTCTTCGCCATCAACCAAATTTTCGGAGTAGAATTGACCGGATTATTGGTCACCTCCACCGTCGCCTCCGCGGTACTAGGTTTATCTCTACAGAGTATTCTGGTCAACCTCTTCGCCGGAGCCGTGTTACAGGCTGAATCCACCTTCGCGTCAGGAGATTGGGTACAAGTAGTGGGCGAAGAGGCTAGGGTGATGAAACAGACCTGGCGAACCCTGGAACTGTGTACGCGCCAGGACAACTACATTATCATTCCCAACAGCAAAGTATCAGACAATGTCATCATCAACTTCTCGCGCCCGACGGCATTACATGCCCAAGACGTGTACCTAGACATCTCGGACGAACATCCGCCAGGAGAGGTTAAAGAAGTGTTATGTACTGTCCCCCGCGGGATCGAGGGGGTATTGGAAACGCAACCAGTCAGCGTACACGTAATGGGCTATACCAATTCAGGTATGCAATACCGTATTCGGTACTGGGCGGAGGACTATGGCAAAAAGATTGCGATTCAGGATCAGGTCCTCTCTCGGTCGTGGTACGTATTAAAACGGGCGGGGATTAATATAACAACTCCTAGCGAACGGGCGATCAATGTGAATCCGCGTTCAGAAGAGGAACGGGCCCAAGAACAGGTTTGTCACACTGAACAGATCAGCCGCGCGTTGCGCGATCTGCCGCTTCTGGCTGATATGAGCGCAGAACAGCTCGGCCAGTTAGCCGATATCGCGGCACGATGGACCTATACCACGGGTGAACGGCTCATTAACCAAGGTGAGGCGGGAGACTCTCTCTTTATCATCGAAACCGGCCTGGTGGGTATTTATATCTGGCAGGACGGGGAGGATATTCGCGTCGATGAACGGCTGCCGGGGGAATTCTTCGGCGAGATGAGCTTGTTAACGGGCGAACCCCGTTCGGCTTCTGCCATTGCGGAGTCCGAGACGCGCGTGATCGTCATCGATAAGGCGCCTTTTGCTGCAGTCTTAACCGCGGATCCGACGATTTTGGAACTCTTATTGGATGCGCTCGACAGACGGCGCGATAATATTCAGGTGCAACTAGCCGCGGCGGATGCCCGCGCCCGTGAGCGCGCCGCTGCCGAACGAGCCGATCTGCTTTCCCGCATCGCCAATTTCTTGGGCATTCCCGTTGGAACGACCACAGAATAAATTTTCACAATGGGGGTAGTTGATCAACTAACTTGAGATTGATAAATAAAAGAAGAGAGGTATAATTATGAATAAACCAGATTTTGCTGCCGCGCAACAATATGCTTTGACCCGACTGGCCCAAGAATTGCCCCCAACGTTGTTCTATCACACATTACAGCATACGCGCGATGACGTATACCCGGCCGCGGAAAGGTTTGCAGAAATAGAAGATGTGCATGGGGCTGAGTTGCTTTTGTTACGTACCGCAGTGCTGTTCCACGATCTGGGCTTTGTGGTGCAGCAAACGGACCACGAAGCCATCGGGATCAATATTGTTCAAAACGTACTCCCCGATTTCGGATATAGCTCGCAGCAGATTGAATCCATTGTGGGAATGATCATGGCGACCAAACTGCCACAAACGCCGCATAATTTGCTCGAAGAGATCATCGCCGACGCCGATCTGGATATGCTGGGCCGGGATGACTTCTGGCCCCGCAATCAAGCCCTGCGCGATGAACTGACCGCCTTCGGGATGCCGTTCGACGACGAGGCGTGGTATACGGGCCAATTAAAGTTTTTACAAACTCACCACTACTTCACCGCCGCGGCGCGCCAACTGCGCGGGGCTAAAAAGGAACAGCACATCGCGGAGATGGCCGCGCGCCTGCACGCGGTGCGCCAGCGGGAACATTAGCTAGCGGAGGACAGAAGAAGGATGAAACGTACAGAAACATCTGCCGATATTGCTGAACTGGCCACGATGATGCGCCGCCGGCTGCGGGCCGGAGTAGCACCCTATACCCTACTGCTCGGTTCTAGCCTCTCCTTGACTCCAGAGGTGCGGCAGGCTGTCTGTGGTAGTGCGGATTGGCAGGAATTTTGGCAAAAAGTGGGCGGGTCATCTGTGAAAGAGCGCCACGTGTTATTGTGCGAACCGCTGGCCCAATTAGATTTGCACGCGGGGTACACGGCGTTGGCAGAATTGGTTCGCGCTGGATACTTCAACGTGATATACACGCTCAATGTGGACACTACCATTGACGGTGTCTTTGCCCAGAAATTACAACATAATGATTACAATATCTTGGTTTATGGTCGGGTGGGGAGCCGCGAGGTGCGGGTCGCCCTGGAACACTCGCCCCCACGCGTCAAGGTAGTGAAGCTGCGCGGCGATGTCAATGACTATGAACTCCCTCTGACTCGCGATGCACAATTCGAGTTCCCCGAGGACCTACGGAATATGTTGCGGGCCAGGCTAAGTCACGACCTGATCATCGTGGGTGATCTGCCCCATGACTTCGACGTACAAAAGTGTGTCGAACGGGGCGATGGCGCCCTGTGGGCCATTACCACGACGAACAGCCAATTCATCAACAAGGGCAAGCGCGGGCGCGCGGCGGGCAAGATCATCCCCGAAGTGGAGTTCAACGATTTCTTCACCGCCTTGGCGAAAAGGCTAGACCCGGATAAGATCGGAAGAAATAAGCCCAAATTCGTGCCGAAAGCACCAGCAGCACGCGTGAACCCATACCGCGGCCTGTTACCCTTCGACACGGAGCACTATGACTACTTCTGGGGGCGTAAACGGCTGCGCAAGATAATAATAGATAAAGTGAAACAACAGCGTTTCTTAGCCGTAGTAGGAGCATCCAGTAGTGGTAAATCCTCGGTAGTCCGCTGCGGGCTATTGACCTCGTTGCAGGACACAACAGTGACCGACGGTCAACACTGGCACATCGTGGTGATTAAGCCCGGACAGAGTCCTCTAACGGAATTGGCGCAGGCGTTGGCGGTGGGAGTGAATGAGGCACGGCGGGGCCACGTGGTAGAACCGGAACTGCTCCAGGAGGCATACGCCGAGATCTACCAAGCATTGCTCGATGACGAAAATGCCTTGCATTACTTTACGACCGAAATCGCGACGAGTGGAGATGACAATCATCATGTCCTGGTGGTGATAGATCAGTTCGAGGAGGTCTTTACCCAATGCCCTTTCGAGCAGCGACAGCGCCTCATCGATCACCTGTTGTATACAGCGAAGCACCCCGAAGGACACACCACCGTGCTCCTAACTATACGTGCTGATTTCATCGTCAAATGTACCACTTATCCCGATCTAAGCGATCTGATCGCCGAGAATCAGATCTGGGTGCGGGCGCTGAACGATGAGGATTTACAGAAGGCGATAGAATGGCCCGCGGCGTTGCAGGGCCTACGTTACGCTCCAGAATTGGTCCACCAGATCATGGCGGATGTGGGGCGGGAGCCGAACAAGCTGCCGTTGTTGGAGTACACGTTGTGGAATCTGTTTGAGCATTGCAAACTTAGGGATAAAGACGTAATTGGACTGG
>CAZSIG010000211.1:0-6793 GCA_964606195.1 uncultured Anaerolineales bacterium | reverse complement strand
GTCCTCCGCGTGCTCTGCGGTAAATTGTAGTGCGATTTTGCGTAAGTCCTAACTAAAAAATTTGATGAGCAGGTATAAACGCGTATGATAGTTAATGATCATGAGTGTCTAAGTATTATGTACACCCTATGAAAGTGCCTTAATTATGCCCTACATGGCTCTCAGCCCCCCGTCCCCGGGGGCGTTAGGGCATAGGACGATGCTTTGGCCGCAGCCGCCCCCGCGACGGGGGCTTAGAGCGAAATTAAAGTATGCTCATCGTAGCCCGAACATAACAATTAGACAGCAAAGGGTTGATGAAAGTCAACTTGATGTTTCTTCGTGTTCTTTGTGGTTGAAAAAATACTTTCAATAACATCTAATTGTGAAAGGACACAGAATTATTAATGAAAACCAGACTAGATTGCTATCCATGTTTTTTGCGCCAAAGTTTGCAAGCCGCGCGGCTCGCGGGCGCAAATGAAGAGACCCAAAGCGCTATCCTCGATATGGTGCTGCGCGAGTTGGTCAAAATCATCTCCGTCGATACCATGCCGGTGGAGATGGGCGACCGCATTCACCGTTTAGTGCGTGAACAAACCGGGAACATCGATCCCTATCGCGCCGCGAAGGAACACGACACAAACGCCGCGCTCGAAATGTACCCCCATCTTAAAGAGATCGTCACGGAGGCAGAAAACGCGTGGGAAGCGGGAGCGCGCCTTGCCATCGCGGGGAACATCATCGACTTTGGAGTGGGTTTGGAATACGACCTGTGGGAGACGGTAGAGCGCGTTCTGGTACAGCCGTTCGCGATTGACGACGGCGCCGCGTTTCGCGCCGCGATCGACGATACCGATTGGATATTGTACATCGCGGACAACGCCGGGGAAACGGTGTTCGACCGTGTTTTCATCGAAACTCTGGATATTCCGGTCGTCTACGCGGTGAAGGAGATTCCGGTGCTCAACGACGCGACGAGGGAAGACGCGCTCGCGGCGGGATTGGGAGAAGTTGCCGAAGTGATCAGTTCTGGCTGCGAGGCGCCGGGGACATTACTGGCGCGATGTTCGGACGATTTCCGGGCGCGCTACGCCGCCGCGCCGCTAATCATCGCCAAAGGACAGGGTAATTATGAAGGTTTGAGCAACGAGACAGGACCACTGTTCTTTTTGTTACAAACCAAATGCCCGGTCTTATCGCGCGATGTGGGCACAGAAGTGGGGGACATCGTGCTCAAGCGCGGTAAGTGGGAACATAGCTAAAATACAAAGCTCCCCGCGAGTTTGAAACTCGCGGGGAGCTTTTTTATCTACCTCTCCTCTACCGCGAATCGGCATTCCGCCGATTCCTTCGCTCCCTTCAACCGCGCCACCACGCGCTCCTCTGCCCCTACAGGCGGCACTATTTTGATCTCTCGACCATATTTGATCCCCGCCTCGACCTCCTGCTCCAAAAACAATATGCCTGATTCACCGGGGGGATAATCCCAAATCTCCACTACGCCATTCACATCGGCGCGGTAATATAAATATATCACATCTCCTACCTGATAGACGCGATCGCACCCCTTCGACAACCAAATCTCCACTTGCGGCGCGGGAGTAGAACTTGGCGACGCGGTCGGGGGTATGGTAGGCGGCGGCTCGATGCGCGCTATCGCGCTCCTTCGTGTCACAGTATATATACATGGTGCGTTATCCGCTGGTTGCGCATCTAGATTGGCAATCAACTTTTCCATGCCATACGCCGGCTCTATAAATGTCGCGCTGACGGAGTAGGTCTTTCCTGCCGTGACCACCTGCGTTAGAAAGTTTTCTCGCGCCGAATCACCCGGATAACTCACTATATTGATCAGCCCGTTTACATCGGAGCGAAATTTCACCATCACTGTATCGCCGACCGCGTATGTCCCATTGCAGCCCTCCGCCAGCCAGACTTCAACTTTGGGCAAGGGAGTGGCGGTGCGCGTATAGACGACTGGGACGACCGTTTGTACGCGGTGCGGGGTAAGAGCAGTCGTGGCTGCAACCATTTTGGGATTGGGCTCGCGGCGCGAATTGAACGTACACTGTGCGCCAGTCCAGAGTAAACTGATTACAATCAGTATAACCGCGATGAATAATGCCCCGCGCAGTACTTGCCGCCTTTTTGTTTGAGGCTTAGCTGTAGCGCGTAAAGAGGGTATTTCAGGTTGTAACTCAAATATTCGTTCTCCCATGAATGTGCTCCCCTTTCGTTCGTCCAAACTAATCGCGAGTGGGGGAATAGAATGCTGTACTTTTCCCATTGGCGATTAGTTTACTATTCGTCTATCTTAATTATACTATGGGGGAAAACGCGTGTCTAGGGGAAATTAGTACTAATGCGTCGCGCGTCACGCGAAACTGAGGGTGAGAGGAAAAGATACATAGGTGCTATTTGACTAAAGTAACAAAGTGTGTTATAGTTATTCAGCTTAGGCTGAAGAAGAGGTATGAATGTCAATTGATACCATCTTTTATTAGCAGCATAGGCGCGACTTCGCCAATCAGTTGCCCGCTTGGCGAGCCTGCTGTGTGAATAACACAGACGTGGGGAATATTAAGTATTTGAAGATAGAACAAGGAGATTAGTTAGAATGAATATATATGTAGGTAACCTGTCTTGGGATACCACTGAAGACCAACTAAGAGAAGCATTTGAGGCTTTTGGGCAGGTTGATTCTGTAAATATCATTACAGATAGGTACAGCGGCCGATCCAGGGGTTTTGGCTTTGTAGAAATGCCCGTGACTTCTGAAGGACAGACCGCGATGAAAGAATTGGATGGCAAAGAGATGGATGGGCGCAATCTGAGAGTGAATCCGGCTCGCCCCAAGCCCAATCGTGGTGGAGGAAACCGCGGCGGTGGTAGCCGCAACTGGTAAACAAAACCAAGAAGCGTGTTTGCGTTTCTCTTCCGGGAACAAGATTTTCTGAAATCGGCGGCAATATCGCGGGCAACTGTAGCACGAGAGAGAGATCGGACCATCGAGAAGTTTGAGTTGATTTATTATCACCAGTAAAAATTCGTGAACACAAGTGAAAACGCTTTTCTAATCCTTAAAGGGAAAAGAAAGGCGTTTTTTTGTTTCTGCAAAGTCTACACTTGCTTTTTTAAGTGCTAGATAATATAATGGGTTTCAGCGATCACGAAATTATCTTAGAGGAGAAATATCTATGGAAAAGAAACGAATTCTCACTGGCGACCGCCCGACCGGCAAGATGCACTTGGGACATTACGTCGGCAGCATCGCGAACCGCGTCAAGCTGCAAGATGAGTACGAGTGTTTTTTCATCATCGCGGATCTGCACATGCTAACCACGCGACCACAGAAAGAACATATTGACGCCATTCGAACCAATGTGCGCGAGATGGTGTTAGATTACCTCGCCTCGGGAATTGATCCGGAAAAGAGTACTATTTATCTACAATCTGCCGTCCACGCGGTTTATGAGATGAACCTAATTTTCGAGATGCTCGTAACCCTACCGCGCCTCACTCGTCTGCCTAGCATCAAGGATATGGCACGCGCCGCGAACATGGACGACGAGGCGATTCCGTTCGGCTTGGTCGGCTACCCCGTGCTGCAAGCGGCAGATATTCTGATGCCACGCGCCCATCTCGTTCCAGTTGGTAAAGACAACGAGGCACATGTCGAAATCACGCGCGAGATTGCGCGGCGGTTCAATCATCTTTACGGTGAAGTTTTCCCCATCCCCGATGTAATGGTCGGTGATGTTCCCACACTCGTTGGTACGGACGGACAAGCCAAAATGAGCAAATCGTTGAACAATACGATCTATCTGTCTGACGACGCGAAGACGGTGGATAAAAAGGTGCGCGGGATGTACACCGATCCCAAACGAGTGCGCGCCGATATTCCCGGCACGGTCGAGGGAAATCCGGTGTTCATTTATCATGACATTTTCAACCCGAACAAAGCGGAAGTGGAAGATCTAAAGACGCGTTATCGCGCGGGCGCGGTGGGCGATGTGGAGGTTAAAACCAAGCTGGCGCGGGCAATCAACGATTTTCTCGACCCGATACGTGAACGCCGTGCCTACTACGAATCGCAGAAAGGCTTGGTCGAGCGAATTATCTACGAAGGCACACTTCGCACCAGTGAGATCGCGAATGAGACACTCAAGATGATGAAAAAGGCAATGGGCTTGGCGGGGGTGTGGAATCGGATTTCACGCAAAGCGCGGGAGAATAAGTGAAAGTAACCCTGAAAAAAGTGGTAGCAGTTATAAATTACCGAACAGCGCGGCTTTACTCCGCGCTGTTTCTTTTAGCTAGATTCGAAATAAGAACGCGGCGCGGTTTCTTCTTTTTAATAGATTATTCTGGTATCAGTACTTACGCAGATTCAAAAAGATTTACCGCCGAGGGCGCGGAGCACGCGGAGTTTTTTCCGAATGATCTTGGAGTACCCCGTGAATATGCTTTTCAATGAGGACTTATGACCGCGTATGACAGTTAAGAAATGTTCTGCTTAGTCTTCTCCGCGTCCGCGGCGTTCTCGGCGGTTAATCACTACATAGTCTGCGTAAGTCCTGCTGGTATAATAAGGTTGGATAAAGCAGTTCGCTAGTCTTTGGTAAAAGGGAGAAATGATCCATGAGCAAAACTATTACCTCAGCCGTACAGTGACCTGGAATTCGGCGCACTCTGCTGATTTTCAGTTTGCTTTTAGTGATTATACCAGCGTTGTTTTTTATGGTGATAGGGGGGGGCGAGCTATCGATCGTTGATGCAAAAGGCGCGCGATCAAATCTCCGCGGCGACCAACCTCAAGCAGCGCGAGATTGAGCGGTGGGTGGAAGAACGCGAGGGTGATTTGGCAATTTTAGGTACTGAGGCTACCTTGCAACAATTCATGGAAACTATGCGCGCTAATCCTGAAGATAGCCCCACATACCGCGCCGCTTATTCCGAGATTTCGGTGCGTTTAATAGGTTTTCTGCGCAAGAAAGTGGCGTTTGTGGATCTTTCAATCTTGGATCATGAAACTGGTCGCACTATGGTTTCCACGAATGTGATACGCTGCGCAAGATATACTGGAATGGATCATTGCTGATGTACGCCGTTTCGTGAGGGACGCGGAGCAGCATGATGATTTGACTATAGTAGTGATCAAAGTACAGGAAACATCGTTATGAAAATATGGCATAGATTGACCGCGCCGCACGCTACCGACGAAGATGAGGCGCGACTAGAATACACCACCAAAGTTATACTGATTATAATGATCGTGCTCATAGGCATCTCTATTCCACTATTCACCATCGCGTGGAGTTTCGGGGCTGTCACGCCAGACGTGCCACTAACCGCGGTGTTGATTAGCATCTCTTTCATCTGTGCTTGGTGGCTGGCGCAGCGCAAGTATTGGCAATTGAGCAGTTACATTCCCCCGATATTGATGTTCGCGATAGCATTGCATGATACTTACAGCTATGGTATCGGCGGCACGAATGTTATGGAGTATACCCTCGCGATATTGTTGACCGCGATATTGCAGGGCCGGCATGTCCAGTGGGGCGCGTTGCTCCTCAGCATTGCGGGGAGTTTGAGCATAGAATGGTGGCGTATTCATCGTTATCCCGAAGTCAATCTAGCGGACTTCAGCTATTGGGCGATAACGACGAGCTTTTTCTATCTAATCTGTGTCTTTTTATTACAATTCTTGGTGAGACAATTTCAGAAGAGTCTAGCACAAACGCGCGCTTATGCCCTAGAATTACAAAAATATCGCGCCCATCTGGAAGAATTAGTCCAAGAACGCACCGCGCAGTTAACGACGATCAATCGAAAGTTGACACAAGAAGTTGCCGAACACCGCCGAACAGAGGAGGCGTTGCGCAAGAGCGAGAAGCGTTTTCGGGATTTTTTCGAGAATACAACGATGGGGCTTTATCGCACTACGCCGGATGGACGCATTCTCATGGCAAATCCCGCGCTGGTCAAGATGTTGGGGTATTCATCCTTCGAGGAACTCGCGCAACGTAATCTGGAAGAGGAGGGGTATCCTCCCGATTACGGGCGCGTTACGTTCAAACAGCTTGTCGAACGCGAAGGACGAGTTAGAGGATTGGAATCGACCTGGACGCGGCGCGATAACACTTCTTTACACATACGCGAAAGCGCGTGGGGGGTTCGCGATGAACAAGGAGAGGTGTTATATTACGAAGGAACGGTCGAAGATATCACCGAGCAAAAGCGCATGGCAGAACGGCTGCGTGAACAGGAAAAGATGAAAACGCGCGTCGAGACTCTACATCATACGGTGGCAACTTTGTCACACTATATCAATAACGCCACAGCCGCGATAGCGGGACACGCGGAACTGTGTCAAATGAATGCTGCTGACAGCGCGGAGTTAATTGAGATATGTCTGAGTCAAACGAAACAAATATCTACCGTGCTCAAAGCACTGGATAAAATGGCTCAAGAAATGAATGTTCGCACAATAGCCTACGCGGGGAGTTGGGAGGATAAGATATTCGATATTGAGGAGGAAGTAGGAAAGTTAATTACCCGCGGTGAAAAATAAACGTTATTAGACAAGACTTACACAAATTCAGCGGAGTTTTCCGAGTAGTTTCCATGAGCAGAACTCTCCACCAATAATGAAAATCGCCGCGCCGCGGTAGCGGCGGTATGGGGATACCGCCCTGATGTATTGCACAGGGCGCAATCCCCATCGCGCTAATTTATTTTCGAGGTAGTTTTTTAGGGTCAACTCAGATTCGTGGGGTAAATTATGGTAAACCGCTCTACCGCGCAGGGG
>CAZSIG010000210.1:0-6810 GCA_964606195.1 uncultured Anaerolineales bacterium | reverse complement strand
GCGTGGCTGTGGCGCATCGTTCCCACTTAGTACACCGCGACATCAAACCCCAAAATGTGATGATCACCAGAGATGGCATTGTCAAGGTCATGGATTTCGGTATCGCGCGGGCGCTCGATGTACCCTCGATCACCCAATCAGGGCTAGTTTGGGGCACGGTGCATTACATGTCACCGGAGCAGGCGAAGGGGGAACCCGCGCTGCCCGCATCCGATGTCTATTCCATCGGCGCGGTGCTCTATGAGATGCTGGCGGGACGCGTGCCGTTTCGCGGTGAGAGCACCGTCGCGGTGGCGATGAAACATATTCAGGAGCGACCGACGCCGCTCTCACAACTCAACCCCTTAGTGCCTCCCGAAATAGAGGCGATTGTATCGCGCGCTTTAGCTAAATCACCGCGCAGTCGCTATCAAGACGCGAGCGAGATGGCACATGCGCTCCGTTCGTACCGCTCATCGGCGGAGCAGCGCACCGCGGTGCAAGAGATTGTGGCATCTCATGCAAAACCCGCGCCGCGCCCGCGACAGCGCGCCAGAGTAGGGATAGATTTCCTCGCGGTCATTCTCGCGACGGTGGCTCTCATATCCATACTTGGACTCATTCCGCTCTGGCTTGCTGTATATGAAGAGTATTTCGTCGCGGCGAGTCCCGCGCTCCCCCCATTGGTCACGCCTGATAACCCAGATCAACAGGAACAGCCAACGCTGGTGCTAAATGTCTGGACGCCGAATCTGATAGGGATGAAAACGGCGGACGCGAAAAGGATGTTGGAAGAGATGGGATTGTCCATTGCCGTAATCGAACAGCGCAACGATGATGCCGCGCCCCCCTTGACCATTCTGGAACAAAACCCCGCGCCGGGTGAGCAGTTACGACGCGGCGAAAGCGTAGGGGTAGTTATCAGCAAAGGTCCCCAATTCTTGAATATGCCCAACGTCATCGGGACAGTATTCGACGCGGCTGAGCCGCGCTTGACGGAATTGGGGCTGGTTGTCAGACGCGAGGAGGTGTGGTCGCCCCAGCCCGCCGGAGAGATTATCGCGCAGGAACCGCCGCCGAATACCGCGACGCTGCCCGGTCAGGTGGTCACGCTGACTGTCAGTACCGGGTCGTTGGTCTCCATCGGCGCGAACATCGATAACCGAATAACTTTGCTCGCCTGCGATGTGCGCGGTGATATAATAAGGCCGGGGGACAGCGTACCCGTCACGATTTACTGGCGTCCGCATCAGCGGATCGATGCAGACCTATCCATATTTCTGCACCTAACTTATGATGATGGCAGAGTTATCACACAGCATGACGCGCGACCGGGCACTCAGTATTGGGAGGCGAACCAGACTATCGCGAATGTTCATACGTTGGTAATTCCCCCTGGAACGCCGACCGGCGCGTACTGGATTCGCACAGGGTTGTATTACTCAGATTCGCAACGCCGCCTACCTGTAGTTGACGGCGGCACCGCGCAAGTGCATGACGACAGTATTTTGATTAAACGGATTCAGGTCATAAACCAATAGACATTATATCGATTTGTTTGCCCGTGTGACTAATAAAGCGCGGATTTTTGTATCTTTGATAGGACTTACGCAAAATCGCACTACAATTTACCGCAGAGCACGCGGAGGACGCGGAGATTTCTTAAAGGAATAGTTTTGCCTCCCACATACGCGTTCATATCCCATCATTTAAGGTCATATTTATGCAGCAGGTAAAAATTGTAACAAAAGCTCTCCGCGCCCTCGGCGGTAAAAATAACCCGAAGTTGCGTAAGTCCTGTTTGATTACCTCTAAATTTGCGGTTTAACCGTTTCGCGGTATAATAATAAGTTGCGCTACACAGAAGAATGAGACTTGAGAGGAATGGATGGTGAATACGAAAAATAGTTTGGTTTATTTGTTAATTCTCGTCGCGGTGTTAGCCCTGTTTTACAGTTTTTATCAGAGCAACGGGCAAAGAGAGACGATTTCGCTAAATGAACTTGTAGATAAAATTCAAGAGGAACAGGTTGAGAAGATTACCGTCGCGGATAATGACCTGAAAATCAAATACTATCGACACGGGGAAGACGAGGTCATATATTCGCGCAAAGAGCAAGGGGTGGGCATTGTCGAAACGCTGACCAGTCTGGGCGTCACTCCGGAGCAAATCAAGAGCCTGAATATAGAAGTGGAGATTCCCAGCCAGTTGGGAGATTGGGTGGCGATTCTGGGAAGTTTCTTACCGGTAATCATTTTCGCGGGGCTGTTGATTTTCATGCTGCGTCAGGCGCAGACCGGCAATAATCAGGCATTATCCTTCGGTAAAAGCCGCGCCAAGATGGTCTCCAGCGACAAGCCGAAAGTCACATTCGAGGATGTCGCGGGCGTGGTCGAGGCGAAACAGGAATTACAAGAGATTGTGGAATTTCTCAAGGACCCGGACAAGTTCACCAGTCTAGGGGCGCGAATTCCCAAAGGGTTGCTGCTCATCGGCGCGCCGGGCACGGGCAAAACCCTCATGGCGCGCGCGGTTGCGGGCGAAGCGGGCGTGCCCTTCTTCTCCATCAGCGGCTCTGAGTTCGTGGAGATGTTCGTCGGCGTCGGCGCGAGCCGCGTCCGCGACCTGTTTGACCAGGCGAAGCGCCATGCTCCCTGCATTTTGTTCGTGGACGAGATCGACGCGGTGGGACGCCAACGCGGCGCGGGGTTGGGCGGCAGCCACGATGAGCGCGAGCAGACGCTGAACCAGATTTTGGTCGAGATGGATGGCTTCGAGACCGACACGCGCGTGATCGTCGTCGCGGCGACCAACCGCCCTGACATTTTGGATCCCGCGCTGTTACGCCCCGGGCGTTTCGACCGCCGCGTGATACTGGACAGGCCGGATTTAGCGGGACGCCGCGCGATATTGGACATTCATGTGCGCGGTAAGCCGCTGGCGGATAACGTAGAACTTGATATTCTGGCGAGACAGACGCCCGGACTAACCGGCGCGGATTTAGAGAATATGGTCAACGAAGCCGCGATATTGGCGGCGCGGCAGGATCGCAAGGCGATTTATATGCAGGATTTTCAGGAAGCGGTCGAGAAGGTGATAGCTGGTCCCGAGAGGAAAAGCCGCTTGATTAGCGACAAAGAGAAGAACATCATCGCACACCACGAAGCGGGGCACGCGCTGGTCATGCACGAACTGCCCAATTGTGACCGAATACATAAAGTATCGGTCGTCTCCAGAGGGATGGCGTTGGGCTATACTATGCCCTTGCCCGAAGAGGATCACTATCTGGAAAGTAAGGCGAAATTCGAGGACGAAATCGCGGGCTTGCTCGGCGGGCGCGCGGCGGAGGAGTTGGTCTTTGGTGATATTACTACCGGCGCCAGCAACGACCTGGAACGCGCCACGAAGATGGCGAAGTCGATGGTCACGCAGTACGGCATGAGCAGCGAGTTGGGACCGCGTACATTTGGACAAAAAGAGGAACTTGTCTTTCTGGGGCGTGAAATCTCTGAACAGCGCGATTACAGCGAGGAGATCGCCCGTCGTATTGACCAAGAGATTCACTTGATTATCTCCACCGCTTACGGTCGCGCCAAGTCCATTCTGACTGAAAAAGGCGACAAGCTCGAAGCGCTGGCGAAACGTCTGATTGACGAGGAGACCGTAGAAGGTCCCGCGTTAGAGGTGCTGTTGGCTTAAGTTACAGACAAATTGGCAAATTCACAAATCGGCAAATCGGCAAAATCTTGCCATTTGCCGATTTGCTTATTTAGAGTTTATATCGATTTGTTGACGCGTAGCCAATGGAACGCAGATTTTCCTGATTTAACTGATTTACGCTGATTTTTATGTTTTTGGTTAAGCAAAAGCGCGGCACAAGCGCCCAAATCTGCGAAAATCAGGCCAATCTGCGTTATCTGCGTTCCATTCATGGCGCGGTCAAATAAATCAATATAATGTCTATTGGTCGATTTACCAATTACTCACCGCGTTGCGAATCAACTCCACCCTTTTCAGTTCGCCGCGTGATGATAATTCCACCGCTACGAGGTCTATGCGCCAATCGGCGGGCAGCCCCGCGTGTTCCTGTCGGTAGCGGTAGCCCAGCTCGATTAAACGCCGCTGTTTGGCGGGCGTGAGCGATTGCTCTGGCGTACCGTGCGCCGAACCGCGCCGCGTGCGTACCTCCACGAAAACTAGGCAGTCTCCTTCCTGCGCTACGATGTCTATTTCCCCGCGCCGTCCTAATCGATAGTTGCGCGCCAGAATCTCGAACCCTTGCTGTTTCAGATGCCGCGCCGCGAGTTCCTCTCCCCAAGCTCCAAGTTTTTTTCGCGCCTTACTCATTCTAACCTTCGCAATCTTTTTGACAAAGTACTTCAATGATGTTAATATGATGATTGCTTGAATTATAATTCACTGTTCGTGAAACGTAAAACGTGATGCGTGGAACGTAAAACGTAAAGCGTGAAAAAAGCCAGAACTTATGCAAAGTCTTCTCTGAAAGAACTCAAAATTTCACCGCTGAGACGCGAATGATGCGGAGAAAATCAGGGTCGACTCAGATTCGTGGGGTAGATAAGCCGTGCTACCACGCGGTGCGTAATGCCTACGTAGGGCGGCTTTCTTAGCCGCCGTTCTAGATCATTATCACCCCCAACGGCAGGTAAGGAAACCTGCCCTACCCCTTTGAAATCCGCGTCTCGGACGTTTCACGCATCACGCCACATATTTATGCTTGAATCAAATGATACCCAACAAAAACCACGCGATGAGCTGGTAGTAATAGTGGGACCAACCGCGGTGGGAAAAACCGCGCTGTCATTAAAGTTGGCGAAACAGTTCGATGGAGAGATCATCTCTGCCGATTCGCGCCAGTTGTATTGTGGCATGGACATCGGCACCGCGAAACCCACCGCGCAGGAATTGGCGAGTGTCCCGCATCATCTGATCGATTTTCTCGCGCCGGACGCCGATTTCACGTTGGTGCAGTATCAAGAAGCAGCTTATCGCGCCATCGATGATATACAGGCGCGGGACAAGTTACCACTGCTCGTCGGCGGCACAGGGTTGTACGTCCGCGCCGTAGTGACGGGCATGAAGATCCCGCGTGTTCCGCCGAACGAGGAGTTTCGGGCACGATTGTATGACGAAGCCGAGAGATACGGACACGAGCGATTACATGCACGTCTGGCGGAGGTGGATCCCGGCGCCGCGGCGAAGATAGACGCGCGTAACGTCCGCCGCGTCATTCGCGCCCTAGAGGTTTACGAGATGACTGGCAAGCCGATTTCGGAGCAGCAGCGCGCCGCGCCGCCGCCTTACCACATACTGCAAATCGGGCTGACGATGGAGCGCGAGAAATTATATGAGCGAATTAACGCGCGCGTGGACGAAATGCTGTCGCGCGGCTTGGTTGAGGAGGTGCGCGCACTGGTTGAGCGGGGATACGATTATAACTTACCCTCTATGTCCGGGCTGGGCTATCGGCAAATTGGTATGTATCTGCGCGGTGAGGTCGATTACGCGGAAGCGGTGCGGCTGCTCAAGAGGGATACGCGCCGCTTGGTAAAGTCGCAGTATAGTTGGTTTCGGCGCGGTAATCCGAATATACATTGGTTCGACGCGATGACCGATTTTTATGAGGAAGTAGCAGATTTAATACTGGGACTTATGCAGAAGGAGGAATTTTACCGCAGAGACGCGGAGAACGCAGAGTTGTGTTCGCGTTCATAGCTAGTCAATAAAAGTCATCCAGGTTAATCTCCGCGTCCTCTGCGACTCGGCGGTGAATATTTAGCGCGTAATTGTGTAAGTCCTAAGTACAAAACTTACGCGAACCGCGTGATAATTAATCCTGAATGACGTGGTTGTAGGGCGGCTTTCCATAGCCGCCATTCCTTCTAAGCCGCGCCAACGGCAGGTAGGGAAACCTGCCCTACTACGAGGAGAACGAAAATGAGCGAGAATGATTTAATTGTAATCGGGGGCGGACTAGCCGGCAGCGAAGCCGCGTGGCAAGCCGCGCGGCGCGGGCTGTCGGTCACGCTGTACGAAATGCGCCCGGTGGTGAACACGCCAGCGCACGTCACCGATAAATTGGCGGAGTTAGTGTGCAGCAACTCGTTGGGATCGGATATGCCCGACCGCGCGCCGGGTTTGCTCAAAGAGGAACTGCGCCGCTTGGGTTCGTTGATCATCAGTTGCGCCGACGAAACGAAGGTGCCCGCGGGCAGCGCGCTCGCGGTCGGACGCGAGGCATTCTCCAAGCTGGTGACAGAGCGGATTACCGCGCATGAGCGGATCGAGTTGGGGCGCGAGGAGATCGTCGCGATACCAACGGATGTTCCCACTATCATCGCGACCGGCCCGCTGACATCTTCAGCATTGGCTAGAGAGATCGCCGCGTTGACGGGGCAAGCTCATCTCTATTTCTACGACGCGATGGCGCCGATCGTCACGGCGGAATCGATCAACATGGACGTGGCGTTTCGCGCGGCGCGGTATGGGCGCGGTGACGATGATTATATCAATTGCCCGCTGGATCGCGCGAAGTATGAGCGATTCGTCGCCGAACTGCTCGCGGCGGAGCGAATTCCGCTGCGCGGCTTCGAGGAGGAAGATGAAAAGTTCTTCGAGGGGTGTTTGCCGGTGGAGGAGATCGCGCGGCGCGGCGAGAAGGCGCTCGCTTTCGGACCTTTGCGCCCGGTCGGGTTGGCTGATCCGAGTACCGGAAGACGCCCCCACGCGGTAGTGCAGTTGAGGCAAGACAATCTGGCGGGGACGCTGTATAACATGGTCGGGTTTCAGACTAATCTAAAATGGGGCGA
>CAZSIG010000209.1:0-6829 GCA_964606195.1 uncultured Anaerolineales bacterium | reverse complement strand
TGAACTTACTACTGCTTTTCATTCTCGGGCTTTTATGGGGTTCCTCTCCATTATTCATCAAAGTTGCCGTCGCGGATATTCCCGCCTTTACGTTAGTGGCCGGCAGGCTGACCGCGGCGACGATTACCCTGTTGGCTATCCTGCGCTTGCGTAAGCTCTCGCTCCCACGTGACCGCCAACTATGGGGCAACTACGCGGTACTCGGATTATTCAATACCGCGCTCCCTTATTTGCTCATTGCCTGGGGTACCAAACAGCTCGCCAGCGGCCTTGCCGCGCTCGTGCAGGCGAGCCTGCCAATCTTCACCGTCATTCTGGCGCAGTTCCTCACTGACGACGAAAAGATTACCAAAGCGAAAAGCGCGGGGATACTGATGGGCTTCATCGGCGTGGGGCTGCTGATGTTACCCGATCTGCAACGCGGCGCGACCGCCAATGTCCTCGGCATTCTGGGTATCGCCGGGGCATGTGTGTGCTATTCCATATCCATCATCTACGCCCGCAATCGCTTACAGAAACAGCCGCCGCTCGTCTCGGCTATCGGACAGTTGGGAACCGGCGCGATTTTCATGTTGCCCGCGAGCCTGTTATTAAATCGTCCCTTCTCCATATCTCCATCGCTACCCGCGTGGGGAAGCTGGATCGCCATGACCCTACTCGGTACTGTCGTGGCTTACCTGATCTATTTCACTCTACTACAACGCACCAGCGCGACGTTCACCGCGATGGTCACGTACATCGTGCCGATAAACGGCATGATCCTCGGTTCAGCAGTGCTGCACGAAACCCTCAGCGCGGTTATGTTGGTGAGCCTAGTCCTCATATTCACCGGCGTGCTTTTGGTGAGATCATCTTAGGGAGTAAAGGCCACTAGCGGCAGAATCCTTAAATCCCGCGTCAATATAAAGTCAGACGATGGTCAAACACCTACAACGCGAACGCGGTATACTGAAAAGTGATGACTTAAACCGCGAAGGAGGTTATGTCCATGAGAAAAGTTATACAATTCCTGATTTTGACCATCATTCTGACCTCTTGCGCTCGATCTACGCCGACAACCGCGCCGCCAGCACTTCCTCAATCATCTGTCGCGGTCGCGCCAGCCACCGATACCGCTACTCCCCATTTGACGACCGCGCCGCGCATATTGCCAACTCTCACAGCCACACCCAAAATAACGGTCAGCCCCACGCCGCCGCCCTCGCCGATAGTACCAACGAAGCAAGTGGCCGCGAGCGCGCCATCTTTCCCTACACCATCTCCCATCCTCGAACCAACGATTGCAACGCAACCAGAATCTACACCGATTGCCAAATCGGACGCGTTTCCGAAACTAATCACCGAAATATCGCTGGCACCAGACGACGCGACGTTGCAAGATTTGTTGCTAGACCGCGCCAACAATCGCCTATACATCGCGGACTCTACGGGGCAGTTGCACATTCTGGACACCACAACCTACGCGAAATTGGCAACCATTCCCGCCGCAGGCTATCTGAAACTCGACGCCGCGCACAATCGCCTCTTCGTGCAGCCGCAGTATCAACATGATACGAACCAGAGTACCGTCGTCGTTGACACGAAATCGTTAACCGTAACCGCGCAGATCGCGCCGGGAGGCACAGTCGCGATAGACCCCCAGCGCGACCGTCTCTATGTTGGCTCGTTCGCGTCGTACACTACGGAGAACGAAATCCCCGGCGTGCGCGTCCACGATGGCACGACGTTGGAGCAAATCGCCCAAATAACTCAGAGTGGTGTGCCAGTTTACAACCCACTGCGCGACGAAATATATATCGTTGCCATATCAGTTTACATTGTCAGCCCAGAGACGCTCGAAACCACCGGCGACCTGTTCCCCGAAATCACCGCGCAGGAGTGCCCGCTATGCACCGGCACGACGCGCGCTACCGTCGTCCACGTTTTTCCGAAGCACAATCTACTCATGGTCGGCATGACCACTTTGTCCACTGGCGGTGGACCGGGCTCAATCCGCAAACCGCGCTTCTTTAACGCCACTACGCTTGAGGAAATCGCAGCCCCGATTCAATCTATCAACATTCAACGCGGTTGTCGCAGCGCGCCGGTGCTAATCGCGCCCGTGAACGGGCACACATACCGCGCGGACAAATTCACTCGTTATGTTACCTATAACAATCTGTTGGTGTATGATACTGAGGGCACGTTACAAACCTGGCGCGACGGGCTACCGCTAGGCATCATCAACCCTCGCACCAATCAAATGTATGTACAGCGCGACGCGAAGCTAGTGGTGCTCGACCTTGCGACCCTCTCACCGCGTGGGACGATTGCAGGCGATTGCATTCACGCCCTCGACGCGGAGAATGGGCTTATCTACGTTGTTGATCGGGGTACATTACGCGTGTACTCCGAGCGTGGCGGACAGAGCGACTTTCCCCCAACGATCGCAATCGCGGCGCTGCCCGCTGAACCAATTGGAGTTGTCCAGCTATCGCCCGATTATGCCGCGGATAACACGATATTCATCGGCATAGGCGATTTATATCATAACAAGCTGTATCGCTCCACCGATGGCGGGCGAAATTGGTCGCACCTGCGCGGTGGACTGCCGGAGGGGGAGTATCTATCCCTCGATTTCGCCATATCTCCCAACTTCGCGCGCGACCAGACATTGTTCGCCGGTGGTTTTCGCGGTGAATATTGGGGTGAGGGGATATATCGCTCCACCGACCGCGGCGACACTTGGCAGCCGATGTGGAACGATTTGACGCACCTCCGCGTGAACGAGGTCACGATTTCGCCCGACTATGCCGCCGATGATACAGTGCTCGCTTACGCGCAATATCAACGTCTCAATCCCTGGAACGGCGGAAGTTCGATATTCCGTTCTACGGATAAGGGGTTGAGTTGGTCGCTGGTGATGACCGCCGCGCAGGGAGCTACACCGCCGCGCCCCGAAAATCTCTGGTCAACCGCCGCGCTCACACCCACCGAAGATTTTCGCGTCGCGAAATATGGCCGTGAATTGGAACACACGACCGATGGGGGCAAGACTTGGGAACCGATAATTGTCACCCGCCAGCCAGATTTTAACATTCGCGCCATTCTGAAATCACCCAAATCAGACGCCATCTATGTCATCTCCGACTATGACCTGTTTCGCTCGATAGACGACGGCGAAACGTGGCAACGTTGGATAGATGCGCGATTAGCGGGGCGCGATTTCTCCCAGCGGCTGATGTCCGGCGCGATTTCGCCCACGCTGCCGAATGGCGGTTATCAATTGTTCATCGGCACCGCGATGGGCGAGTTTTGGGCGCTCGACCCCGCCGTGCTGGATTGGCAAACGGTGCATATCGCGCCGCGCTGGGATACAGTGTTAGCGGGAGAATGGATTGGCGAGATAGAGATAGCCCCGAACGGCGATGTCTGGCTGGGTACTTGGGGTAGCGGGCTGGCGCGGTACGCCGATGGTGAAATCAAGAACCATTATACGGTCAGCGATGGCTTGCCGAGCGATTTCATCGGCGGCATCGCGGTCGCGCCCGATGATACGATATGGGTGGGCACCGATTTGCCGCCCAACGTCGCGAGCTTTGACGGGCAGACTTGGACGAATCATCCACTTCCCCATGATGTTGGCGGTGTGCTTGATGTAACCATAGATTCTAACGGCGCGGTGTGGGTTGGCGCGCAGGCGTTCGGTATTTTCAAATGGAACGGCGCGAGTTGGGACAAAATCACCGACCGCGAGGAGCGGATGGGCTGGCGCACTGACGAGATAGAGATTGACGCCGACGGCGCGCTTTGGTGTGCCACCACGAGCGGCGCGGCGCACTACGATGGCAACGAGGTGACAGTCTATTCAGTCGGCGAGAGCCAGGCTGTCGAGTTCGGTCGCGACGGCGCGGGCTACCTACTCAGGGACAGCGACATACTCCGCCGGGTGGACAACCAATGGACTGCGTTGCCGTCCCCCGTAGAGGGGCTATTAAATAGCCGCGCCCTGTACGTCGCTGCCGACGGCGCGGTCTGGCTGGGCACAATCGAGGGTATATTTCGCTATAATGGTGAAACTTGGCAGCAGTTCACCGCGCAGGATGGCTTGCCCGATAACGAGGTGGTAGCTATCGCGAAAGATGCCGATGGCTGGCTCTGGTTCGGCACTAAGAACGGCGCGGCGCGCGTAAATCCCGAAACCCTAAATCTAAAGCCGGTTAGCTGGATGATTTTGCCCACGCCGGTATTCGCACCGACGACCGCGCCGCTCCCTAAGCCAGAAGATTGTGAATTATCCCCGGCGGGAGTTTTCACTCCCATCTACGCGAAAGATGGCGTCGCGGTCAAGCTGCAATGTCCGGTCGCTGAAGCGTTCAGCACTTGGGCTGCCTACCAACCATTCGAGCGCGGGATGATGTTCTGGCGCGCCGATACGCAGACGATAGATGTGTTATGTGAAGATGGACGATGGGAGAGATATGACGATACATGGGACGAATCGCAGCCGGAGAATGACCCCGCGCTGAAATCGCCGGAGGGACTATGGCAACCGGTGCGCGGTTTTGGCAAGGTCTGGCGCGCGCAGTTGGGGGGTGCACAGGCGAAAATCGGGTGGGCGCGCGTCCCGGAGCGCGGTTATCACATGCTGGTACAATCTTTTGGCGGCGGGGGAATGTTTACGGGGATAGAGGGGAAAGAAATATTCGTCCTGTATACGGATAGAACATGGGAGAGCTGGGATATGAAATGATAGGTTACGCGTAGGACTTTCACCCTATGAAAGCGACTTAATTACGCCCTACCTGGCTCGCACATCAAAAGCCTCCCGCAGGTTTGCAAACCTGCGGGAGGCTTAATTACTCAGTG
Source organism: uncultured Anaerolineales bacterium (assembly GCA_964606195.1). GTDB lineage: Bacteria > Chloroflexota > Anaerolineae > CAZSIG01 > CAZSIG01 > CAZSIG01. The sequence goes on along the minus strand of CAZSIG010000209.1, from coordinate 1,981 downwards.
AAAAACAAGAGGGACACCACATGGTGAAGATTGACAGCGCGATGTTTATATGCTACAATCGCGATAATATTGACCGCTAACGGTTAAAAAAGGAGTACACAATGAAATTAGACCATGTACTAGGATTAAAATGCGTCCTCTGCGGCGCGGAATACGACATCGATGAAATAACCTACGTCTGCCCGAAACATGGCGACGAGGGAATCGTCGATGTAATCTACGACTACGATATTATCAAAACGCGGCTGACTAAGGCAATCTTAGCGCACAATCGCGACTATTCGGTGTGGCGCTACAAATTGCTGCTACCCGTCGCGATGGACAGCCCCGTGCCACCGCTCGATGTCGGCTGGACGCCGCTGTACCACGCGAAGCGATTGGGCGAAAAATTGGGTTTGTCTCATGTGTATGTCAAAGACGATGGACGCAATCCCTCCGCGTCGTTCAAAGACCGCGCCAGCGTCGTCGGCGTGGTGCGCGCGCAGGAACTGGGGCGCGACATCATCACCGCGGCGAGCACGGGAAACGCCGCTGCGTCGTTGGCGTGCATCACTGCGAGTGTTGACATTCCGACGCGCATCTTCGTACCGCGCACCGCGCCGCAAGCGAAGATCGCGCAGTTGCTCGTCTTCGGCGCGACCGTCATCACCGTCAATGGCACGTATGACGACGCGTTCGACCTTTGCCTGCAAGCCTCGGCGAACTACGGGTGGTACAGCCGCAACACTGCGTATAACCCGTATCTGTCGGAGGGGAAGAAAACCGCGAGTTTAGAAATTTGTGAGCAATTGGCTTGGAACGCGCCGGATAAAATCTTCGTGCCGGTGGGCGATGGGTGCATCATCGGCGGCATGTGGAAGGGGCTGAAAGACCTGTACGCGCTGGGGTTGATTGAGCGAATGCCGCAGCTCATCGGCGTGCAGGCGGAAGGCTCCGCGGCGCTGTATACCGCGTGGCAAAAAGGCACCGAAGAAGTCGAGCGGTTCGACGCGCATACGGTGGCAGACAGCATCTCGTCTGAACTACCGCGCGATCGCATCAAGGCGCTGCGCGCCGTGCGCGAGACGAACGGCAAATATATCACCGTTAGCGACGCGGAGATTTTGGCGGCGATCCCCGAATTGGGACGCAACGCGGCGGTATTCGCCGAACCCGCGGCGGCGGCGAGCTACGCGGGCTTGAAGAAGATGGCGGCGGCGGGTGAAATCGCGCCCGAAGAGCGCGTCGTAGTCATGGCGACCGGCAGCGGCTTAAAGGACGTGCAGAGCGCGATCAAAGCGGTCGGCGAACCATATCTAATTGACCCCACATTCGACGCGCTGGAGAAACTCCGCGCGGAGAATGGGAATATTTGAGGAGTGAAACGTGAAACGTAAAACGTGAAGAAGATACATAAGCCAGGATTTACGCAGACTACGTAATGATTAACCGCCGAGAACGCCGCGGACGCGGAGAAGATTAGGATGATAATTTCTTAACTGTCATACGCGGTCACAAAGGCGCATAAAAAAACATATTCACGGGGTGCTCAAAGATCATTCGGAAAACTCTGCGCTCTCCGCGCCCTCGGCGGTAAATCTTTTTGAATCTGCGTAAGTACTGATAAGCGACGTAATATTTTTCGCGCTTCACGGATTGGAACTATGAACAACTGTCCAACTATTGACACTATACGCGGCGCGGCGCGGCGGATTGCGCCCTATGCGCATCGCACACCGGTGTTGACCTGCGCGGGACTGAACGAGATGTTCGGCGCGGAGCTTTATTTTAAGTGCGAGAATTTTCAAAAAGTCGGCGCGTTCAAGTTTCGCGGCGCGTGCAACGCGGTCTTCTTGCTCCCCGATGAGGAGGCGCAACGCGGCGTGACGACGCACTCATCGGGGAATTACGCCGCAGCGCTCGCGCTCGCGGCGCGTGAACGGGGCATCGCGGCGTACATCGTCATGCCGCGTAACGCGCCCGCAGTGAAGAAGGCGGCGGT
>CAZSIG010000208.1:0-6830 GCA_964606195.1 uncultured Anaerolineales bacterium | reverse complement strand
TATAACGCGATTACGGATGTTGAAAGTATCAAAGTGGGACACGCGACCGATGGCGCGGGGATGACCGGCTGCACGGTGGTGTTATGCGAAGGGGGCGCGGTCGGCGGAGTCTGCCAGATGGGGGGCGCGCCGGGGACGCGCGAGACCGACCTGCTGCGCCCGCTGCACCTCGTCAACGAGGTACACGCGGTGCTGCTCGCGGGTGGCAGCGCGTTCGGGCTGGCAGCGGCGGACGGCGTAGTACGCTACTTACGCGAACGTAAAATCGGCTTCGACGCGGGTGTGGCGCGCGTGCCGATCGTCCCCGCGGCGGTGCTGTTCGATTTGGGCGTGGGCGACGCGCAGGCGTACCCCGACGCGGCGATGGGCTACGCGGCTTGTGAGAACGCGCACGATGGCGCGGTGGAGGTGGGCGGCGTCGGCGCAGGTACGGGGGCGACGGTGGGAAAGATTTTGGGACAGGGACAGGCGAGCGCGGCGGGCATCGGCACGGCGAGCGTGGATCTCGGCGGCGGGGTGATCGTCGCGGCGATTGTGGCGGTGAACGCCTTCGGTGATATAATTGAACCAGAGACGGGCAAGATCATCGCCGGGACGCGGCGCGTCGGGCGCGCGGGGTTCGCGAACACTTTGGCGACGATGAAGGGCTTTCTGGGCAAGACGGCGATGCGTTTCGCGGAGAACACCACGATCGGCGTGGTGGCGACTAACGCGCGGCTGACGAAGGAGGAAGCGAACAAGGTGGCACAGATGGGGATGGCGGGAATGGCGCGGGCGATTCGCCCCGCGTTCACGATGTTCGATGGGGATACGCTGTTCGCGCTGGCGACGGGGAAGAAGAAGGGTGCAAGTGTGAATTTGATCGGCGCGTACGCGGCGGAGGTCGTCGCCGCGGCGATTGTGGGGAGCGTGAAACGTGATGCGTAAGACGTAACGTAATCTATCACTAGGGCTTTCTCAAAGTCGTCGAACCTCCCGCAGGTTGGGACACCAGAACCTTGCTTCAGCACGGTTACGGCTGTAGAACAATATATTTTGTCAGGAAAATCAAACCTGCGGGAGGTTTTGCCCACGCGGGTTGTACTTTGAGAAAGCCCTAAATCTATCACGCATCACGTTTCACGCATCACGTTTTAGAAAACCGAGGTGCAAAATGAGAAGAAGTACGAATTATTATGGGGTTGGAGAACTGCTCGGCGGCGCGGTGGTCTTGGTGATATTGTATTCGACCAGCCGGTATAACTATCTGGTCTTTCACAGCCTCGCGGAGTTATTCAGCATCGCAGTTGCTTGCGGGATGTTCCTGATCACGTGGAACGCGCGGCGGCAGATGAAGAACAACTACCTGCTGCTGCTTGGCATCGCGTACATGTTCGTGAGCGTCATCGATCTGGTGCATACGCTCGCCTACAAGGGGATGGGGGTGTTTCCCAATTACGACGCGAACCTGCCCACGCAGTTGTGGATCGCGGCGCGGTACATGCAGAGCCTATCCCTGCTTGCCGCGCCGTTGTTGTTTGGGCGCAAGGTGAAAATGAAATCGGTGCTCATAGGCTACACGACCGCGACCGCGCTGTTGATCGCGGCTGCCTTCGGGCGCGTCTTTCCCGATTGCTACATCGAAGGCGCGGGTTTGACGCCGTTCAAGATCGCCAGCGAGTACGTCATCTCCGCGCTCCTCGTAGTCGCCGCGATCTTGCTGTGGCGCGAACGGGCGCGGTTCGACGCGCGCGTATTCGGGTGGTTGGCGGGTTCGGTCATTTTGACGATATTTTCGGAATTGGCGTTCACCTTCTACGTCGGGGTGTACGATTTTTCCAATCTGGTGGGCCACTTCTTTAAGATCGCCGCGTTCTATTTGGTTTACAAGGCGATCATCGAGACAGGGCTGACGCGCCCTTATGACCTGCTGTTTCGCGATTTGCGGCAGAGTCACGACGCGCTGCGGGAATCGGAGGCGCGCTTGACAGCCATTTTGGATAATACGTTGCAATCTTTCGTGCTAATCGACCGCGAACACCACATTCAAGCCTTTAATCGCGGCGCGGCGCAGCAGGCTCTGGCGGTTTTTGGCATAGAGATGCGGCGCGGCGCATCGATGTACGATTTCGTGCTGCCGCGCGATATGAAAAACTTCACGGCGAATTTCGCTCAGGCGCTGGACGGGGAACTTATAGAGCGGGAACTCGAATTTCGCGGCGCGGACGGTCAGGATCATTGGTTTCACTTCAGTTATAATCCCGTATTTGCGAATGGCGGAGAGGTCAGTGGAGTTTGTTTCAACACGAGCGACATCACCGACCGCAAGCGCGCGGAGGAGAAACTGCGCGAGAGCGAGGAGGCTTTTCGGCAGTTCTTCGATAACGTGCGCGAAGTTATCGCCCTTGAAAACGTCGTCGATGGCAGCATAATCTATATCAGTCCCTCTTACGAACGCGTCTTTGGACAAAAGGTCGAAACGCTGTTGCGCAATCCCGCCGCGTTTTTAGAGACGATTCACCCGGACGATAGAGAGAGAGTCCTTGAGATATTCGAGCGCGAGACGGGAGCCGAACCCGCTGGTGGGGGATACCAAACCGAATATCGCGTCGTCCATCCCGATGGAAAAGTGCGCTGTATCTCCTCCAGCGGCTTTCCGATACTTGATGCTGATGGAGTGGTATATCGCTACGCGGTCATTACCGAAGATATAACCGAACGCAAGCACGCGGAAGAGGCGCTGCGCAAGAGTGAAGCGCGCTACCGCGCCGTCTCGGAGATGATGTCCGATTACGTCTATGCCCTGCGCGTTACGCCGGAGGGCTTTCCGGGATTGGAGTGGATGACCGATGGGTTCAGACGTATCACCGGCTACGATCACGCGGAAGTATCATTGGTCGATAGCTTGGAGCGGGTAATTCACCCGGACGACCGCGCCCTGGTGCAACAGCATTTGCAAAAATGCTTGGCTAATCAAGTGGATATTGTAGAGGCGCGAGTTATCACCAAAAGCGGAGAGGAGCGGTGGGTGCGCGACCATCTCCGCCCGGTGTGGGACGAGGCGCAGAACCGCGTAGTACGCATCTACGGCGCGGCGCAGGACATCACGAAGCGCAAGCGCGCGGAGGAGGAGCTGCGGAGGTACGAAGTTATCATTTCCAATATATCTGACCCCATCTCGTATGTGGATAGAAATTATATCTACTGCGCGGTGAACGAGGCTTACGCGCAATACGCCAAGATGCCGCGCGCGGAGATCGTCGGACGCTCTGTCGCGGAGATATTGGGGCAGGAGACTTTTGAAAAGCAAGTAAAACCGCGCCTCGATCGTTGTTTTGCCGGTGAGGAAATCCACTACCAAGAATGGTTCGAGGTATTCGGTGAACCGGCGCGATTTATGGATGTAAGTTATTATCCGGTGCACGATGAAAAGGGCGCGGTCGTGGGCGCGGCTGTCAGTTCGCGTGACGCCACCGACCGCAAGCGCGCGGAGATAGTACTAGAAAAGTACAAGCAGATCGTCTCTTCTACGCAAGATGGTATATCTCTCGTGGATCAAGATTACCGGTACGAAATAGTCAACGAAGCCTATGAGCGATTTTCTGGTATGAGCCGCGAACAGCTTATCGGTCTCACTGTAGCGGAGTATCTCAGTGAAGAATTTTTTAACGATTACGTGAGGGATAACTTCGAGCGCTGCCTGGCGGGCGAGATTATCCAGTATCAGGCTTGGGTGGAATATAAGACTTTGGGTAAGCGTTTCGTTGATGTGACCTATGCCCCTTACATCGCTGCAAACGGTGAGATTAACGGTGTAGTGGCAAGTACACGGGATATTACAGAGCTGAAATTGGCGGAGGAGAAGCTGCGCGAGAGCGAGGAACGGCTGCGCGATCTCGCCGCGAACTTCCCTGGCGCGGTCTACCAGTTCCAATTGAACCAAGATGGTAGCTGCTCCGTGCCGTACATGAGTGCGGGGGGCGAGCAGCTATTCGAGAGACCGTTAGCAGAGGTACTCGACCCCGCGGTGATGTTCGACGATATACATCCTGACGATTATGAAGCCTTCCAGAGTTCAATTGCCCTCTCTGCACAAAGTATGGAGACCTGGACGCACGAATTTCGGATTGTGCCGCAGCCGGGTCGGGTCAAATGGCTGCGCGGCAGTTCCAATCCGCGTAAGCAGACGGACGGGAGCGTTATCTGGCACGGCGTGTTGGTGGACATCACCGCGCGGGTGCGCGCGGAGGAGGCGTTGATCAAGCAGACGCGCGCGCTGGAGGAGAGTCAAGCCGAGCTGACCGCGATCATCGAAAGCTCCCCCTTCACGATGATGGTGGTGGATCGCGAATGGCGCATCCAGAAGATCGAGGACGAAAGCCGCGAGTTCGTCAAAGACCCCGCGCAAGAGCTGTTGGGACTGCGGTGCGGGGAAGCGCTCTGTTGTACTCACGCGCTCGAAATCCCCGATGGGTGTGGCTTCGGCGCCGCCTGTCCCGATTGCCCGCTGCGCCGCGCGGCATTGGACACCATTGAGACCGGCGAGAGCCATTACGCGGTCGAAACCACGATGGCCTTTGCCTATCAGGGAGAAATTACTGAAAAGGTCATCCTCATCTACACCTCCCCGCTCGAAATCTCCGGCCAGCGGCAAGCATTAGTCGTGCTGCAGGACATCACCGACCGTAAGCACGCGGAGAACGCCTTGCGCCGCCGCAATCGCGACCTGATCTTGCTCAATCAAGCGAGCCGCGCCTTCACTTCTACTCTGAAGTTAGATGAGGTACTCACTACTGTATTACAGACGGTGCGCGGCGCGCTGGATGTGCTGGATAACTCGATCTGGCTGATAGACACGCAAACGAACGAACTAGTTTGTGAATACATCGCCAATCCCGAATATCAGAGCATACGCGGCTGGCGGCTGCCGGTGGGCGAGGGGCTCGCGGGCTGGGCAGCGGCGCACGGGGAGAGCGTACTCGTGGCGGATACGCGCGCCGAACCGCGCCATTTCAAGGGAGTCGACCGCGACAAGGGCTTGGAGAATCGCTCTATCATAGCGGTGCCGCTGCACGACGAGGGCGCGGTGGTCGGCGTGTTGGAGGTGGTCGATATCGCGCCGCAGCGGTTTGACGAAAATGACCTTCAGGTGGTACAATCCGTAGCAGCGACCGCGTCGATTGCGATGCGCAACGCGCGGCTGTACGAGCAGACGCAGGAGGACGCGCACACTAAGGCGATGCTGTTGGACGAAGTCAACCACCGCGTGCGCAACAATCTCACCGCCATCACGAGCATTCTGGATATGGAACTGCGTAATGTGCACCGCGAGCGGGCGGATTTCGACGCCGCGCTGCGCGATATGCAGAATAGGATCAAGAGCATCACGATGGTACACCGTTTGCTCTCCGCCGCGCAGTGGGCGCCGCTTGAGCTGGGCGAACTAGTCGAGCGGATTGTACACGCGGCGGTGAGCGGGGCTTCACCGCGCGGGCGATTTCGAGTTACCGTGACCGCACCGGAGGAGCCGCTGTTGGTCATATCGAAACGGGCGGTGGCGTTCGCGCTGATCATCAACGAACTGACGACTAACAGCATTAAGCACGCCTTTCGTGACCGCGATACCGGTAACATTTGGGTGGAGATCACGGTGCGCAATGCCCAAAGGCGCGAGTTGAGGTTAGAATTTCGCGACGACGGCGCGGGGTGGGCAGACGAGGTGCTGCGCGGGGAGCGCGAGAACATCGGGCTGCGGTTGATTAAGCTGAACGTAGAGCACGACCTACGCGGCGCGCTAGAGTTATACAACGACGACGGCGCGGTGGCGGTGATTACGAGCAGGTTGGTGAATGATGCTACAAAAATTGCGTCAGAAACTCTGCGCTCTCCGCGTACTCTGCGGTAAAAATATACCTGGTAAAGGATAATACGTACTATGATCAAACTGCCCTACGGCAAGGCTAATTTCCCTAGCATTATCACGCGCGGCTACTATTACGCGGACAAGACGCGCTACATCCGCCTATTGGAAAATATGGGCGGGGATTATCTGTTCTTCATTCGCCCGCGCCGCTTCGGGAAATCGCTGTTCATTTCGGTGTTGGAGAACTATTATGACATTCAGCAGCGCGCGCAGTTCGAGACCCTGTTCGGCGCGCTGGACATCGGGCGCGAGCCGACGCCGGAGCGCAACGCGTATTTGATCTTGCGGTTGGATTTCTCCGGTATTCGCACCGACGCGGGGATGGAGACGCTCCAACGTTCGTTTACTGAAAAAGTGCGCGTCCATCTGCGACGTTTTGTGCTGGACAATCGCGATTACCTGCCGCGCTGGCAAGAGTTGCAAGCGCACCTGGACGATTTGAACAACGTCGAAGGGATGCTGAACCGCGTGCTGGATGGCGTTATGGAAACAGAGCACCGCGTCTACCTGCTCATCGACGAATACGACAACTTCGCCAACGAACTCATCGCGGGCCGGAAAGAACAGGATTATCTAAGCATCGTGGGCGGCACGGGCTTCGTGCGCACCTTCTACAAGATCATCAAGGAATACACCCAATACGGCGGCGGCGTAGTGCAGCGGCTGTTTATGACCGGCGTTTCCCCGCTGATGTTGGATGACCTCACCAGCGGCTTCAATATCACCCAAAACATCACCTTATTTCCTACGCTCAATGAGATGCTGGGCTTGACCACCGCGGAGGTGGAGCAGTTGGTTGCCCGTTTGTTGCGCGAGCAACCCCGCGCGGTCGACGCCGCGCAACTCCTGCGCGACCTGCAAGAATACTACAATGGCTATCTGTTCCACCCTGATGCTCAGGAGCGCGTCTTCAATACCGACATGGTGC
>CAZSIG010000207.1:0-6843 GCA_964606195.1 uncultured Anaerolineales bacterium | reverse complement strand
TCAGTCTCTTGAAACTTACGATCGGTTTCCTGAAACATACGCCAGACCTTCTCAAAAGTGAGTTCTTCCCGCGCCTCCATAGCTTTCACCTTTCTCAATTAATCTTATCTCTTCACATCACCCAACGCGGCGACCAACTTATCGATCTCCGCCTTCGTGTTCATCTCTGTCACGCACACCAACATGCAATCACGCATATCCTCGTACACGCGACCAAGATCGAACCCGCCGATGATACTCTGCTTCAACAGATGTTCGTTGACTTCCGCCACCGGGCGCGGACAACGCACCGCGAACTCCTTGAAAAACGGCTTATCACCAACCAGCTCAAAACCATCCAGCGCGGTGATCTGTTGCGCGGCGTAGTGTGCCTTGTGATAACACAACTCCGCGACCTTATGCAGCCCAGATTTACCCATAACTTCCAAGTAAATCCCCGCCGCCAACGCGACCAATGCCTCATTCGAGCAGATATTACTTGTAGCGCGCTCGCGGCGAATGTGCTGCTCCCGCGCTGACAATGTAAGTACAAAACCGCGATTTCCTTCGGTATCCTCAGTCTGTCCTACCAATCGCCCTGCCATCTTCCGCACGAGCTTCTTTCTACACGCGAACAATCCCAAATAGGGCCCTCCGTAGTTGACCTTGCTCCCCAACGATTGTCCCTCACCCACTACAATATCCGCGCCATATTCCCCCGGCGGCGTGAACAAGCCCAGCGAAATCGGATCGACCGCGACGATAAACAACGCTTTCACCGCGTGTACCGCGTCCGCCAACTCCTGCAACTTCACTGGCGCGGTCATTTCACCTAAGAAATTGGGGTTCTGGACTATAACGCAGATGACGCTCTTGTCCAACATTCCCGCGAGTTCCTCGTCAGATGCGACGACAAACTCAACTCCGGTTCCCTGCATGTAAGTGTGAATCACTTCACAATACTCTGGATGCAATCGCGAGGAAATCAACACCTTGTTGCGTTGTTTGCCCTTCACCACGTTGAGCGCGGTCACGACCGCCTCCGCACATGATGTAGCTCCATCATAATGCGAGGCATTCGCCGCTTCCATGCCGGTCAGCGCGACGACCATGCTCTGATACTCGTAGATAGACTGCAAAGTCCCTTGACTTAGCTCAGCCTGATATGGAGTATACGCGGTATAGAACTCCCCGCGACTGACGAGTTGATCCACGATGCTGGGCACGAAGTGATTGTACGCCCCCGCGCCCAAGAAGCACGCGTTTTTACCCAACGTCTCATTTGTACTGTTTATCTCCTGTAATTCGCGCAGTATCTCCATCTCCGACAGCGGCGCGGGCAAATTCAGCTTGGGATAGCGATATGCAGCGGGAACGACCTGAAACAGGTCGTCCACGCTCTCCACCCCAATCGCTGACAGCATCGCGGCGCGATCAGCTTCAGTATGTGGATTAAAAATCATCTTTAATGTTCCTCTTCCTCGCAGTGCTTCTCGTACGCCGCCGCGTCCATCAAATCATCGAGTTCTGACAAATCGCTGGCTTTCACGCGCACTAACCATCCCTCACCATAAGGCTCTTTATTCACTAATTCAGGAGAGTCTTCCAGTTCTTCATTCACCGCGACGATCTCTCCTGATAGCGGAGACATACAATCTGACGCGGCTTTGACCGACTCTACGGTCGCGAAGGTCTCATCCTTCTCCATCTCATCCTCTACTTCGGGCAGCTCGACGTACACCACATCGGACAACAACTCTTGGGCGTGAAAGGTAATGCCGATTACCACCTCATCACCCTCTACACGCGCCCACTCGTGAGACTCAGTATACTTCAAATCTTTTGGATTCTCCATTTTCTCTTAACTCCTTCTCTAAAAATTTTTAAACTCCAGCTCAATATCTCGAACTGGCTTAGATACAAAACACCACTAGTCAAAAATGATAAACTAAATGGACGATTTTGTCAAGCCATCGCGCCAGGAGCAGATGAACTCAACTCCCCGTGCCCTTACGTCGCAGAAAATCGCGCACCGCGTGCAGAAAATACAGCCGATATTCCAACGACGCGGCTTTGCCGATATGTCCGATGCGCAGTATCTTTCCCGCTAACTCCCTAATCCCGCCGCCGATTAAAATCGCGTACTCATCGTGCAAAAATGCCTTCAGTTCATTTAACTCCGCGTTTTTGACCGGCAACGATTTTATCACCGTAACTAAAGGACACGCGTATTCACCCTCTACAAAAAACTCACAGCCCAGCGCGCGCAACTCCGCGCGCATCCACTCCGCCACCTCTCGCTGAAACGCGTAGTGATTCTCTAATCCCTCCGCGATTAGCTTGCGCAAGCTGGCGCGCAGGGTGATAAAGTTATTGCTAGAAATCGTAATCGGCGTCGGGTGCCACGTATTCCACTCCGTCGCGTACTCGCGCCAGACCGCCAAGTTCAAGTACCAGCCATGACCGCGCCGCGGGCGCGCATCCACCATCTCCCACGCGCGCGGGCTTACTGATACCAACGCGAAGCCGGGAGGATTGCCCAGACACTTGTTCGATGAGGTCACGCACATATCTATGCCCCACTCGTCCACCGGCAGCGGCACCCCGCCCAGCGACGAGACCGCGTCTACGATTATTGGTACATTATGCTTTCGCGTAACCTCCGCGATTTCTTGCAACGGACTCAGCACTCCGGTCGAAGTCTCGTGATGCACCACGATAACCGCCTTGATTTCCGCGTCGGCGGACAATCGCGCCGCGACTATCTCTGGGGTTATAGGCTGCCCCGAATCAACTTTAGCCATTATCGGCTTCAGATTGTAGCTTCGCGCCACTTCACTCATCCGTATGCTGAAAAAGCCGTTCGCACAAACTAAAATCTTTTCCCCGCTGGCTAACATGCTCCCCATCGCCATATCCAGCCCCGCGGTGCCGGGACCCGGTACGATGAACAGGTCATGCTCTGTACCGAAGACCTGCTTTGCCAGCGCGATCGTCTCCTCGTAAATCTCTAGCCAGTCGTCGCCATAGTGCGGCATGACCGGCTGTGCCATCTCTGCCAACACATCATCTTCGATGTCTACGGGACCCGGAATCATCAATTTATAACGCGTCATTGCTCTCTCCTTAATTCGATTTTTGATTCAATACAATCTATGTTGTATAATGAGTAAAACGTAAAACGTGAGACGTGAAGACGTGAAACCGCGGGATGTTACGTATCACGCATCACGCATCACGTTTCACGCATCACAAAGGGAGGTAAACTATGTCTAAAATACAACTAAGCGGCACGCGACGTTCGGTCATCGCGGGGTCATGGTACCCCGGCACTGCTGCCGGATTGACCAGCACGATTGAGGAGTACCTCGCGCAGGTAGACCAGAGCGCGATTGAGGGAGAACTATACGGACTAATCTCGCCTCACGCGGGCTATGTCTACTCTGGGCAAGTCGCGGCGTATGCCTACAAACAGCTAGAAGGGAAAAAGTACGACACCGTCGCGGTCATCTCGCCCAGCCATCGCATGTATATCCCCGGCTACGGCTTCACCGCGGCGCGGTATTACGAGACGCCATTGGGAAAAGTAGAACTAGATGTTGTATCGCTTACCGCGCTCGATGACGCCGTATCGCTAACCGCGCTCCAAGGGGATAGCGAACATTCGCTGGAAATTCAACTCCCGTTTTTGCAACACATGCTAGGTGAGTTCAAACTGCTGCCGGTGATGATGGGCGAACAGTCTTTGTCCTCTTGCCAAAAATTGGCGAATGGATTGGTGCAGGTGCTGCAAGGCAAAAACGCGCTTCTGGTCGCCAGCACTGACCTATCCCATTTTCATTCATATTCTGCCGCGCAACAGCTAGATAACTACGTGCTGGAGCACATCGCGGCGTATGACCCCGCGGGGCTAATGAGCGACTTGAAAATGGGCAAGTGCGAAGCATGTGGCGGCGCGCCCGTCACGACAGTCATGCTCGCCGCGCAGCAACTCGGCGCGAATAAGGCAAAGATACTCAAATACGCCAACTCCGGCGATGTGACCGGCGACCACTCGCAAGTAGTCGGCTACGCGGCAGGCGCGATCTATAGTGTCTGAACCCGGAGTTTTATCTTTATCCCTGACCCTTGCGCGGCCCCAATCCGTAGGAGTATTCCCCGTGGAAAAAAAGGGAGCTACGTTCCCTCTCCCCATTGGGGAGAGGGTTGGGGTGAGGGGAACTATCCGCGCCCCATTTACCGCCCGACCCAAATCGTCGCGACGCCCCCCACCTGCATCGACCTATCGGTGATGAGCAACGCGCGCACGTTCAATTTCAAATAAACGTCCGGCTTGATCTGTCCTTCCCACAATATCGAATCGCCGGTTTTGCGATAGGGGTAACCGGACACCCCCGCCAACTGTGCGCCCTGATCCGTCTTACCGGCATATTGAATCAGCGAGCCGGGAATCAACGCGCCCTTATTTACATTATACGTCACCGGCGCGTCGAATTTCAGGGGCGACGTAGTATGAATGCCACTTGGCTGCACCGCGGGATTGCGTACCTCGATTTTCACCGTCCCCGCGACGCGGAGCGAATTTGTATCATACCCCACGGTGCGTAGTGCCCACTCCATGTGCACATCGGGCAGCGGGTCGCCTTTCCAATCTAGTGAATCTGCCCGCTGCTTAATCGCCTGCTGCCCGCTAATCATCACCACCGCGCCGTTATCCGAAGCACCGATATACTGAATCGGCGTCCCCGGAATAAATTCCCCGGGCGACAAATTCATCTCCAACGGGGCGCGGTACGTCAGCTTATTGCTCCCGTTTCTACCTACACACCCTAAGATAGAAGCAACTAACAAGCCAACTATCAAACATAAAACTAAATCGCGTTTTCCAACACTCATAATCTAATATCATCCTCCCAAATTCGTGAAGACGTGAAACGTAAGGCGTGAAACGTGAAGCGTAAGGCATATCGCGTAAGCTTTTTATCCATGTCATGCTGAGCAAGGCGAAGCATCTCATTGGTGTATAAATGAGCTCCCTGCGCTTCGTTCAGGGTGACATCCTATACTCTGCGCAACCTCACATCTTTTCACGCAACACGTTTTACGTAGCACGTCTTATTTTACAACATTTGTAGCAAATGAAAAAATACGCTCGCGTCGCGGTGGATATGAGCCGCCGCCAAAAGATGAAACTGATATTTTCCGCCGAAAGTGACGGTGAAGAGATTCCGGTACTCCGTACTTTTCACTATCGCATCCCCGCATCGCTGCGCGACCGCGTCGCGGTGGGGCAACTGGTCTGGGTACCGTTCGGACGCCAGCGCGCGCAGGGCATCATCGTTGGTTTCGATACCTCATCGCCCATCGCGGACGCGGCGATAAAAGACTTAATCAAGCTCGCGGATCCACAGCCGATGCTCACCCCCGCGCAGATTGACCTCGCGTACTGGATGAGCCGCTATTACCTCGCGCCGCTGTTCGACACCCTGCTACTGATGCTCCCTTCCGGTGTGACACAAGGGACACAAACCTTCATCAGCTTGGCAAATAGTAAGAAGCACCCTTACACCCCTGACCAGCACGCCATCGTCGCGCTGCTACAGGAAGTGGATGAATTTTCCACACGCGAGATAGAGGAGGTGCTCGGCAAACGCAAGAGCCGCGCCGCGATTAGGCAACTACTCGATTTGGAAATCATCTCTAAGCGCGTCGAGGAACTGAAACCGCGCGCCCGCCCCAAATACGTCCGCTTTGCACAGCTCATCGCGTCGGCAGAGGAGATCGCCGCCGAGCTTGCCGGACGCAGCAAAAAGCGCGCCGCGGTGGTGAGTTATTTACAGACCCACCGCGCCGCGACAGTCAGCGACATATACGCCGCGACCGGCGCGAATTCGACCAACATCAAGAATTTAGAGGAGCGGGGGCTTATTCGTACTTACGAGCGCGAGGTGCGTCGTGATCCTCTGGCAGAACATGAAATACCGCACACCGTCGCGCCCGAACTGACGCCTGACCAGCGCGCCGCGTGGGACAAAATCGCGGCGGCAATAACCGCTGAGAGCTCGGAGGTATTTCTGTTGCATGGCGTCACCGGCAGTGGCAAGACGGAGATTTACCTACGCGGCGCGCAGGAGGTCTTGACACGGGACAAACAGGCGATTATCATGGTGCCGGAGATTTCGCTGACGCCGCAGACAGTAAACCGCTTCGTCGGACGATTCGGCGACCGCGTCGCGGTATTGCACAGCCGCCTGTCGGTCGGGGAACGATATGACGAATGGCGGCGCGTTCGCGACGGCAAGGCGGCGGTGGTGGTCGGTCCCCGCTCCGCGCTGTTCGCCCCCTGTGCCAATCCCGGCTTGATTGTGTTGGATGAGGAGCACGATAGTTCGTACAAACAGGACGCCATTCCCACTTATCAGGTTCCGCACTACAACACGCGCGACGCGGCGGTCGAATACGCGAAGTTGACCGGCGCGGTGGTCGTGCTCGGCAGCGCGACGCCGAATGTGACGACGTATTATCGGGCGACGAGTATGCCCCTCACCCCAGCCCTCTCCCCAAAGGGGAGAGGGAGTTTATCCCCCTCTCCCCCGAGGGGAGAGGGGTTAGGGGTGAGGGGCGAATACACCCTACTCGAACTCCCCAAGCGCATTGTGGGCTACGACGACGCGGCGGAGGTGCGCTACGCGGAGATGCCGCCGATTCAGGTGGTCGATTTGCGACAGGAGCTGCGCGATGGCAATCGCAGTATCTTCAGCCGCGCCTTGCAGACCGCGATGCACGGCGCGCTGGCTAATGGGGAGCAGGTGCTACTTTTTCTCAATCGGCGCGGCACCTCGACCTTTATCCTCTGTCGCGATT
>CAZSIG010000206.1:0-6851 GCA_964606195.1 uncultured Anaerolineales bacterium | reverse complement strand
GCCAGCAACACCCCCAACGCGATAGAGACCAACTTCGCGCGGTGCGGGTCGGCGCGCGACGCGACGATCAACGGAATACGCGCTCCCACTACCACGCCAGCCATCTCCCCGTTCGCGAAGTAGGAGATCGCCTTCGCCAGCATGTTCCCCGCTTCGATATCCGGTGTGACCAGTATATCCGCCTTCCCCGCGACGGGGCTGTCAATTCCCTTAATCAGCGCGGCTTCTTCCGATATGGCGTTGTCTAATGCCAAAGGACCGTCCACAATTCCCCCTCTGATTTGATGACGGTCAGCCATCTTCGCCAGACTTGCCGCATCCAGACTCGTAGGAATCTTGGGGTTCACCGTCTCTGTAGCTGCCAATATCGCCACTCGCGGTTCGGTGATTCCCAATTTATGCGCCACATCGATAGCGTTTTGAATCAGCACGACCTTCATCTGCAGATCTGGCGCGACGGTCACGCCCGCGTCGGTTATGAAAACCAAGCGGTCGAAGCCGGGGATCTCAAAGACCGCGACGTGTGTGAACAATCTGCCGGCGCGTAAACCATATTTCTTATCCAACGCGGCGCGCAGAAAATCCCCCGTCTCAACGCGGCCTTTCATCGCCAAATCCGCTTCGTTTTCGCTAATCAACTGTATGACGCGTTGTGACGCGTCAGCCGGAGTAGCCGCATCCACGATACGCATCGCGCTGAGTTCAATACCCTCTTCCTGCGCGATACCTTTGATCTCTTCGGCATCGTCAACCAACACTACGTTCGCGATACCCCGCTGCTGGGCATCAGCCACAGCATGTAGGACTTCGGGCTGTGCGGCGGCAGCCACCGCGATAGTCTTGGGACCGATTTCCTGTGCCTTCTGTAACAACTGATCAAAGTTTTTAATAGCATATTCTTTCGCCATTTCCAACTTGCTCCTTTGCTAAACTAATAAATAGAATTTTCAAATTAGAGATTTGTTAAAAATGATACCACATTACTTAATAAAGGGCAAAACGCTGACCACTAAGGACACCAAGAGCACTAAGTGTTTATAACTTGCACGCATTCAGAATAATCTTACCGCCGAGAGCGCGGAGAGCGCAAAGACTTCTGGATAGTTCCCTGTTGTATGGCTAATGTGGCTTCTTATGAACGTTGATGATAACCAAAAAATATTTTTCACCGCCTCTTATCCGCGCTCTCGGCGTCCTCTGCAGTTAATCATCATTCGATCCGCGTAAGATCTGTATTCTTTGTGCAATGAGACAAAAACATCCTTAGTGTGCTTCGTGTCCTTTGTGGTAAATTCAACGCGAAAAAGGCGCACTAATTCCATAGTACGCCTTTTATACTCACATTATAGTGATGGCATTTAAGTTTCTATCCCGCGCCATTGTGGGAAAACCTCCCATCGAAACCATCTAAGCGGCTGCCTTGTCCTCCTATCGCGTCCTCGAGCGGAAGTAGAACTTAGTCAGCTCCGCGGCTATCGAGGGCAGGAAAATCAGCGGGAGCGCGACTTCCCATTCGAGAATGTTCAGCGGCACTACGGAGAATAACGGCTGCAAGAACGGAACGTAGAGCACACACAAGAACAATAAGAATGAACTACCGACAGCTATTAACATCCATTTGTTGCTAAACACTCCAATAGAGAATATACTCTGATACTCCGATCGCGAGGTGAACGCGCGAAACAGCTCGGATAATGTCAATACGGTAAACGCTACTGTCTGGGCTGCCATAATGTTGTGCTCGGTGGGATTTTCGAAAACGTGGAAGTGTCTCATGCCATAGTAGAAAGACACCAACACCGCGCCGGTAATGGCTATAGCCTGTATCGCGATCCCGATCCACATATCCTTATTGATAACCGGCTCTTTAACCGGGCGAGGCGGGCGCTCCATGATACCGGGTTCGCCCTTTTCCATTCCCAACGCCAACGCGGGCGCGCCATCGGTGACTAGGTTGAGCCACAACAACTGAATCGGACGCAGCGGCACCGGCCAGCCGAACAACATCGCCAAGAAAATGACCAAAATCTCACCGACGTTACAGGAGATGAGATAATAGACGAATTTGCGGATGTTCGAGTAGATGATACGCCCCTCTTCAATCGCGGAGACGATGGAGGCGTAGTTATCGTCGGTCAAGACCATATCCGCAGTCTGCTTCGCCACATCCGTGCCGGTGATGCCCATCGCGACACCGATGCTCGACCGCTGCAACGCGGGCGCGTCGTTGACGCCGTCGCCGGTCATCGCGGCGACGTGCCCGCGCTGCTTGAACGCCTCGACGATCTTCACCTTGTGCTCGGGGGATACGCGAGCGTATACCGCGATATCTTCTACCATATCGACGAAGGCATCTTCGTCTAATGTGTCCAACTCGTTGCCGGTCATCACCTTACCGCCGGGCGTGAGGATGTTCAATTCTTTGGCGATTGCCACCGCGGTATCTTTGTAATCTCCGGTGATCATCACGCTCTTCAAGCCAGCTTTGCGCGCTACCGCGACCGCGTCGCGCACTTCGGGGCGCGCGGGGTCGATCATACCTTGTAAGCCGATGAAAGTGAGTTCCTTCTCAATCTGCTGTACACTCGGTTCTTCGGGCACCTCTTGCAACGGGCGATACGCCACGCCTAAAACGCGCAAGGCATCCTGCGCCATCTCGCTGTTGGCGCGCAGAATTTCGTCCTTGAACGCCGCGGTCATCGGCTTAACGCCCTCCGCAGTCGCGTAGCTATCGCACAATTCCAACAACACATCGGGTGCGCCTTTGACGAACGCGATATATGGGGCATCAATACGCCAATCCCCGTTGAGATTCGACCAATCGTGAATGGTGGTCATGCGCTTACGTTCGGAATCAAATGGAATCTCCGCGAGGCGCGGATGGCGCTCCTCCTCATCTTTACTCCACAAGCCCCACTTCGCCGCGCCGACCACCAGCGCGCCTTCGGTGGGATCACCTACCATGCGCCAAGAACCATCGTGCTTCTCCAGAGTGGCATCGTTACAGAGCAAGCCTCCCTGATACAAGAATCGCTCAATCTTGAGCGCGGTTTTATCCACCGCTTCTTCGCCTTCGCGAATTTCCCCTTCGGGATCATAGCCCTTGCCGGTGACCTTGAGCACGCGGTCCGCGGTGTAAGAACGCACCACCATCATCTCGTTTTGCGTGAGGGTTCCGGTTTTATCGGAGCAGATGACCGTCGCGCTGCCCAACGTCTCGACCGCGTGCAGTTTGCGGATTAAGGCGTGGCGTTTCAGCATCTCCTGCATTCCCAAGGCGAGACAGATGGTGACGACCGCGGGCAATCCTTCTGGCACCGCGGCGATGGCGAGGCTGACCGCGGTCATGAACATCTCGATCAGCATCTCCGTCTCCGCGCCGAGATAGAAGAATAAGCCCTCACTGGCGATCAATCCCAGATTAGTATCGCGCACGACGCCGATAAGCCCCACCAAGCCACAGATAACCAACGACGCGACGCCCAGCCATTTCCCCAACTGATCCAAGCGCACTTGCAGCGGCGTCGCTTCTTCTTCGTAAGATTGAATCATCTCCGCGATCTTGCCGATCTCGGTCTTCATACCAGTATTCACCACGATGCCCTTGCCGCGCCCATACGTCACCACCGTACTCATGTACGCGGAGTTACGGCGGTCTCCCAACGGACTGTCCGGCATTAGCATGGCGGAGGCTTCTTTCTGCACCGGCACCGACTCGCCGGTGAGCGAAGCCTCGTCAACTTTCAGGTTGACGCTCTCCACCAGTCGCAAATCCGCGGGGACGAAATTGCCCGCCTCCAAGAGCACAATGTCACCGGGCACCAGCTCTGGAGAGGGGATCGTCGTTTTATAGCCATCGCGAATTATGTACGCGGTGGGCGCGGCGAGCTTTTTGAGTGCCGCGAGGGCATTCTCCGCGCGACTCTCTTGAATGACGCCCAACGTCGCGTTAAGTATGACGATGGCGATAATCGCGCCGGCATCGACAAATTCGGTGATTTCGCCGGTGTGCCGATATTCGGTAACTCCTAGAAAGAAAGAGATGATCGCGGATACGATGAGGATCATTATCAAGAAATCCTTGAATTGATCCAGAAACATCTCCCATAAGGTCGCGCGCGGTTTCTCCGCTAGTTGGTTGATTCCATATTTCTCCAACCGTGCGCGAGCTTCATCACTGCTTAACCCGTTGGTAACATCTGTCCCCAAATCCCCCACTACTTCATCTATAGTCTGTGCATAATATTCAGCCATTCATCCCTCGCTCCTCTAGTTTTGCTTTTTGATTCTAGTAATACAGACGCGGGGCTAAAAATACCCTCGTAGGGTGGCTTTCCTAGCCGCCGTTCTTTATCATCGGCAAAAACGGCAGGTAAGAAACCTGCCCTACCCCACGAATCTGCGTAGAGCCCAAAGAAACTCCGCGTCCTCAGCGCTCTCTGCGGTAAGTTACAGCGCAATCTACGTAAGCTCTATATTCTTTAGAATTTCGCGCAGTCAAATCGAGAAGTTCGTAGCGAATTGCACTAATAAGTGAAAATTCGTGAAATTAGTGGCAAAAAAGCCAGTCATCCGTTAAACTGACCGCGCGGCAGCCAAAGAGCCTGCTTTTTTGATTACCTGTAGCTAATACCGAATATCTAGTTTATCATCATTTTAGCATATTGTCAAACAAAGACGCGATTTCACCTTAGCGGCGTTGTGGCATTACAAACTTCTCAGGTCGCGCAACATCTCTATCATAGGCCTTACGCAACTTCGGGGTATTTTTACCGCCGAGGACGCGGAGAACGCAGAGTTTTTTGGACAGGTCTTTATCGCACCGCGAATATGACTTGTAATGAATATTTATGATCGCGTATGACAGGCACTAAAAATCTTTCTCGATACTCTCCGCGTTCTCTGTGCTCTCTGCGGTTAGTTATAGTGCGGTTTTGCGTAAGTCCTATATCATTTCCGCGCTTGTCTTGATGATAAAAGCATGATATAATCCGAAATCGTTTGTGAAAGGGATTCAAATGGCTAAAATCGTTATTCTAGGTTCAGGAACCAGCATCCCCGCCGCGACACACGACTTAAGCAGCCTCGCGCTGGTTACATCAGAAGGAATTGTGTTAGTCGATTGCGGCGGCAGTCCGTTACATAAGTTGATAAAAGCACAACTCGATCCCGCGTGTATCAATCATCTACTCGTCACTCACGAGCACGCGGATCACACCTGCGGTTTTCCCGCGATGTTGGTCGGATTGTGGTTATTAGGACGCACCGCGCCGTTGCCGATTTACGCGCCACCAGCGACGGTCGCGGTGTTGCGAAAACTATCGCGAATATATCACCTAGATACACGCTGGCTTGCGCTTTTCCCCTTGCAGTTTCACGAGGTCGAACTTACCAAAACCGCGCCCCTGTTCTCGCTCGCCAACATCGACGTTCACGCCGCGCCCGCCAAACACTCCAAACCGACGACAGGTTTTCGCTTCACCAATCGCGACACCGGGCGCAGCATCGTATTCACCGGCGACACCGCGCCTTGTCCCACGATAACCGAACTGGCGCGCGGCGCGAATATATTGATTCACGAAGCCAACTTTCTTAACGAAGCTCACATTCGCGCCAATAAAGAGCGAATCGCCGGCGGCGCACTGTTGAATAGCGAAGTTGAAGAGCCGACGCACAGTTGCGCGGCGGACGCGGGGCGCGATGCGCGCGCGGCGGGCGTTGATAAGTTAGTGCTAACGCACTGTGAACCCACTTTCGCGCCCTTGACAGAATTCGTCGCGGCGGCGCGCGCGGAGTTCGATGGCGAAGTAGAGTTGGCTCAAGATGGCGCGGTGTATGAATTGTAACCTATTGGTTCCTTTGGATTTCGGGGACACAAGGAAAAATCCGCCACTAATTGCACGAATTTTCACTAATTTTTTGTTTTTTGCGCCAATTAGTGGGCACTGGTTCAGTTGAAGTTGATTTTCCTCACCAATGCTCCTAGCCCTCGTCCGCGAGGGCGAAATGCCAGCGCAACGGGCTTAAACGCCCCCGCGGACGGGGACTTAGAGCCGTTTGATCCGACATCCAATTTAACTGAACCAGTCTCAATTAGTGTAATCTAGGAGGAGAAAATACTATGGATAACGCGAAGGGGCGTTTGAGTGTTGACGTTTTGTTACCCGTTTACAATGAGGAAGAGGACTTGGCGAAATCTGTCACTAAGCTACGCGATTTTCTGCTCGAAAATCTGACGGATTACGATTGGCGCGTAGTGGTGGGAGATAACGCGTCCACAGATCGCACGTTAGAGATCGCCAAAGAATTGTCCGAACAATACCCCGAAGTGGGTTATTTTCACCTGGATCAAAAAGGACGCGGGCGCGCCCTGCGTCATGCCTGGACGACCAGCTATGCGGACATTATGAGCTATATGGACTTGGATTTATCCACCGGCTTAGAGGCATTTCCCCCGATGGTCAACGCGCTGGCGCACGAGGGATATGACCTGGGCACCGGCTCGCGCTTGGCTAGAGGGGCACAAGTGGAGCGAAGTTTATACCGCGAGTTTATATCGCGGTCTTATAATCTGCTCATCAAGCTGATGTTCTGGCACAATTTCTCCGACGCGCAGTGCGGATTTAAGGCGATCACGCAGCGCGCCGCGCGCGATCTCGTTCCCTTGGTCGAGGATAAAAACTGGTTTTTCGACACGGAGCTACTGCTGCTGGCGGAGCATAAAGGCTACCGCATCTACGACGCGCCGGTACGCTGGAGAGAGGATCCCGGCACCACCGTGAAAGTCGCCAGCACCGCGTGGGAGGACATCAAAGGACTGTGGCGCATGAGGTGGGCTTTTTGGCTGGGGC
>CAZSIG010000205.1:4601-6898 GCA_964606195.1 uncultured Anaerolineales bacterium | reverse complement strand
GAAAAAAGAACCATTCCGATTTGCCCATTTGTCCATTTGAGTTTATACTTGGACGTTATGATTTATCGGCTCTCAGAACAAGACAAAGATGATTTGATAGAGTTCGCGCGCGATCTGATTAGAATTCCCAGCCTGCCCACGCAGGAAAGGGAAGTGGCGCGGCGATTAAAGAAAGAGATGCAAAAGGTCGGCTTCGCGGTGTCGAAGAAGAAAGACCCCACCGCGTCCGCGTTCGTCCGCAACGACCGCGTCGGTAATATTGTGGGAGAATTAGCATTCTCACTCGCGCCGAACGCGAAAAAGCTGCTTTTCGAGGGGCACATGGATACCGTCGATGTCGGTGACGAAGCGGCATGGAAACATCCCCCTTATAGCGCGGAGATGAAAAATGGAACTATTTACGGGCGCGGCGCGGTGGACATGAAATCATCCCTCGCGGCGATGGTCTACGCGGCGAAACTGTTGCTCGACAACGATGTGCGCCTCGATGGCGCGATGTACATTGTCGGCATAGTGCAAGAGGAACCGAGCGAGGGCGCGGCACTGCGCGTGCTGGTGGAGGAAGAGGGGCTCAAACCCGATTATGTGGTGCTGGGCGAACCGTCCAATTTGATGGTCAGTCGGGGACATCGCGGGCGCATGGAGATGATAGTGGACGTGGAGGGGAAAGCCGCTCATGCCGCCACTCCGCGGTTGGGAGTTAATGCTATCTATGAGGCGGCGTTGGTGGTCGGTGAGGTGGAGACGAAGGATTACCCCGCGCCGCCGCCGCCGTATACCGATTTGGGCAAAGGGACGATCGCGGTGACGCAGATCGAAAGCTTCGCAAATAGTCGCAACGCGGTGCCGGCGCGCTGTCGGTTGTATCTGGATCGGCGGCTGACGTGGGGCGATACGGAAGAACGAGCGTTGAAGGAAGTGCGGCGTATGATTAGCGATTGCCGCGTTACTGCTGACGTCTATGTGAATCAGAGTGAATATCATAGTTATACGAACTACCCCGTGCGCGTCAAGGAATACTATCCAGCATGGATGATTTCGGAGGACCATCCGTTGGTGCAAGCGAGTCTACGCGCCGCGCGGGCGGTCTTAGGGCGTAGCGTAGAAACTTCGCTGTGGCAGTTTTCGACCGATGGGGTCTACAGCATGGGCGAAGCGGGAATTCCCACTGTGGGGTTCGGCCCCGGTGAGGAGAAATACGCGCATACAGTAGATGAGCAAATTCGCGCCGCGGATATCATTGAAGCCGCGGAGGTCTACGCCCAAATGGCGATAGAGATTTTAGGAGTACAATAATCGCGTAATTCGAAAGATGAAGATTCAGGTGGCAGCGGCAAAGGTTGGAAAATATGCCACGAGCGAGAGTGGCGATACGTTGGAGATGATAGAGCGTCCTCAGGGGGGCGTCTCTTTTGTGTTGGCTGATGGCCAGCGCAGCGGTAAATCCGCGAAGTTGATCAGTAATCTGGTGGTACGAAAGACGATCTCGCTGCTGGGCGAGGGGGTGCGCGACGGCGCGGCAGCCCGCGCGGCGCACGACTATCTGCGAATGCACCGGCGCGGGCAGGTCTCCGCCACTCTTAATATCATATCCGTTGACCTCACGACGCAGAGCTTCGTCATTTCGCGTAACAGTCATTGTCCGGTCATCGTGTTTACGGCGCGGGGGATGCGTGTGCTGAATGATGAATGTAATCCGGTGGGAATATACAACGGAACGAAGCCGGTGATTACGGAGTTGCCGATTGAGGCTGGAACTTACGTCATCATTTTCACCGATGGGGTCATTCACGCGGGACGCCACACAGGTCAGCAGATGGATGTGATCGAGTGCGCGCGAAGTTTATTAGCTGAAGGATATACCGAAGCACAGGCTATCGCCGACGCGATTTTAGACCGCGCGATAGAATTAGATCAAGGACGACCGAGTGACGATATTAGCGTACTCGTGGTCGCGGCGATTTCCCCAGAGCACAGTGACAATGTGCGCCGCGTGAGCGTTAGTTTTCCGGTGCGATTGATAACGTTCTGAGAAAAGGATAACTAACCACGAAGACACCGAGAACACAGAGATAATTTGATAGGACTTACGCAAAAACGCACTATAATTTACCGCAGAGGGCGCCGAAGACGCAGAGTTTTCTCAAAGGAATAATTTTGCCCCCAGCATACGCGGTCATAGCCAATCATTGAAAGGCATTTTTTTAGTCGATAAAAGTTATATCAAAAACTCCGCGCTCGTAGTTTATCCCCGCATGGGGACGTGCTCGGCGGTAAAAAATACCCCGAAGTTGCGT
>CAZSIG010000205.1:0-4501 GCA_964606195.1 uncultured Anaerolineales bacterium | reverse complement strand
TTGCGTTAGTCCTACTACTATAAAACTGCGTGACTTTGAGAAAGTACAAGTCCCCAAGTGTTTGGAAACACTTGGGGACTTGTAGTACTCAAAGTATCCTTATCACTCAGATATAATCACCGGCATGACCATCGGACGGCGGCGCGTTTGGGCGTAGAAGAACTTTTCCAATTCATCGCGTATCGCGTCGTAATACTTGTCATTCTTCTTTTTGTTATTGGAATCCTGGTTTACTTTCCGCAAGGCGGCGGAGATGCGCTCCTCTGCCGCGTCGATTAACTCTTGCGATTCGCGCATGTAGACGAAACCGCGCGAGATGAGTCTGGGATTTCCTACTAACTTTCCTCTTTGGTCTATTCTGATCACCGCGACGACGAACCCATCTTCCGCGAGGATTTCGCGGTCGCGAATGACCGCGCGACCCACATCCCCCACACTAGAGCCATCCACGAAGACATAACCACCGGGAATACGCTCCGCTAACTCCGCTTTTTCCCCATCTAACTCTATTACCTGTCCATTTTCGATGACGAATATATGATCTTCGGGTATGCCAACCACCTGCGCGGTTTGGGCGTGTAACGCCAAATGTCGATATTCGCCATGAATCGGGACGAAATACTTGGGAGAAACCAAGCGAATGAGTAATTTTTGATCCTCTTGCCCGCCATGTCCAGATACGTGCACGCGCGCCATCTTATCGTAGATGACATGCGCACCCAAGCGGAAGAGCCGATCTACTGAGCGATTGACCGCTTCCTCGTTACCCGGAATGGTGTGCGAGGATAAAACTACTGTGTCGCCCGCTTTGATGTTGATAGATGGATGACGATTGCACGACATTCGTACCAGCGCGGATTGCGGTTCTCCTTGACTACCGGTTACCATCAATACCAAGCGATCAGGAGGTATCTTCTTCCACGCGTTTTCTCCCAATAATAATACTTCCTTGTCCGCTTGCAAGTAGCCCAATTCTAACGCCATCTTCACATTATCATGTAGACTGGTACCCGCGAGGGCGACCTGCCGTCCATGATGCGCCGCCATATCTATCACCTGCTGAATACGCGAGATGAGCGAGGCGAAAGTGGCGACTAAAACGCGTCCCTTCGCCTGCGAGAAGATGCGGTCGAACGTCTCCGTAATCGCCTGCTCGGAGACGGTCATTCCCTGTTCCTCGGCGTTAGTGCTGTCGGACATAAGCAACAAGACGTCGCGACGCCCCAACTCTGCCAGCTTGGAGAAATCGGTGGCGCGACCATCTACCGGCGTGTGATCGAATTTGAAATCACCGCTATGTACTACTAACCCCGCGGGCGTGCTGATCGCTAACCCCACACAGTCGGGAATACTATGACTGACGTGGAAAAACTCGATTTCAAAAGGTCCTATATTGATCTCATCTCCAGCTTTAATGGTATTGAGGTCTGTATTTTCGCGCATCTTGCGTCTTAGGTTGACCTCAATCAGACCGCGCGTCAATTCCGTAGCGTAAAGCGGCACGTTGATTTCGCTCAATAAATAGGGCAACCCGCCGATGTGGTCTTGGTGCCCGTGAGTGATCACGATACCGCGCACGATGTCTTTTTTGTCCAATAGATATGAGAAATCTGGGATTACTATATCTATACCCAGCATATCATTTTCGGGAAACATCAATCCCGCATCTATTACTAAGATGTTACGCCCATATTCGAGCGCCATCATATTCTTACCAACTTCACCTAATCCCCCCAGGGGGATAATTCTTAATTTATTTGTAGCCATTTTCCTTACTATTCTTTCCTTTGTGAATGCTCAAACGAGAATGAGAATGCACCGCGTACACCGTAGGCGGCTTCACGCGATTTAGGAATGAGCCTTAAATAACTTGCGCGTTTAGACCCTCAAAACCCAAGAAAAATGGGTAATGAAATGCACAACTTATTTACGCGCCATTCCTTAATTACGAATGACACAAATCTGCGAATAGCGCGAATATTCCCAAGAGTATGGATAAAAAAGAAATATTCGGCTAATTCGTCCATTCGTGACATTTGTGAACTGCATTTAGTTCAACTCTCTCTAAGTATTTATTTTTATAAAGCGGCGCCGAACGCGCCGCGATGTTCGTACTCTATAACCTTCCAGACATTATAAAAAAACCACCGTATGCACGGTGGTTCCCTCCATACATCTCTAGCGGAGAGGGTGGGATTTGAACCCACGGTGGAGCTTTAATTACCCCACAATCACTTAGCAGGCGATCGCTTTCAACCACTCAGCCACCTCTCCAAACTTTGCATATCCATTGTACCAAAGATTATGGCATTTGTCAAACTCATAACGCGGCGCGAAAGAAGCGACTTTTGGCAACAACTTACAATAGTGCTATAATTGGCGTTCTGAGGCACACAGAATTCGGGTTAATAGGACTTCGCGAATTTGAAAGTTAGGATTTACGCAAAACTACATTATAACTCACCGCAGAGGGTGCAGCGGACGCGGAGAGTATCAGGTAAGATTTTTTTATCCGTCATACACGGTCATGAGTATTCACTAAAAGTCGTGTTCGCGGCGCGGTAAAAAGCTACCTCGAAAATAAACTGGCGCGGGGGGAATAGCGTGGTTACAAGGCGATATTCTCATACAACCGCGCCGCGCGCCCCTCACCCTAACCCTCTCCCTAACAGGGAGAGGGGCCGGGGGCATATGCGTCAACTTAAGCGTAGATCGCGGCTATAGCGGTGCTCTAAGCCCCCGTCCGCGGGGGCGTTGGGGAATAGGGCGATGCTGTGGGCTTAGACGCCCCCGAGACGGGGGCTAGGAGCGAGCTGATAATGCGCCTCCGCGCTTGAAATTTACGTCGCCCTAAAATTAAGTTGACGCATATGGGGCCGGGAGTGAGGGTAATTTTCATTCATTGGTGGAGAGCTGTGCTCATGGAAACTATTCCAAAAACTCTGCGCTCTTCGCGTGCTCGGCGGTAAAGTTATTCTGAATTTGTGTAAGTCCTAAAAGTTTATGTTCCATAATCCGCGAAATCCTGCATATCCGCGTTCTGCCTCAAACAAAACCATTAAGAAAGGATGTTTTATGTTAACCAAAGAACAAATAACTCACGCATTAGAGGGGGTCATGGATCCCGAATTGAGGAGGAATATCGTCGAATTGGGAATGGTGCGCGATGTCGCGATTGAGGAAGACAACGTGAATTTAGAGATAGCCCTCACCACGCTCGCATGCCCTTTGCAGGAACGCATCGTCAACGACATCAAAGCCGCGATATTGAAGCTGGATAGCAACGCGAACGTAAATGTGACGCTATCTGAGATGACTGAGGAAGAACGACAGCGAATCTTCAAACAGGCACAAGCGGAACAGGAGGAGAATAAGCTCCCGCCCGCCGCGCATCTCAACAATATCAACCAGATCATCGCGGTGATGAGCGGCAAGGGCGGCGTCGGCAAATCGTCGGTAGCCGCGATGTTAGCGGTCGCATTACGCCGCCGCGGCCAGCGCGTCGGCATTCTCGACGCGGACATCACGGGGCCCAGCATTCCCAAGATGTTTAACATCGAGAAGATGCCCCAAGCCAGCCCGTTGGGAATAGTCCCCGCGAACAGCAAAACGAAGATCAAGATTATGTCAATCAACCTGCTGCTGCCCGATGAGGGTGACGCGGTTGTCTGGCGCGGTCCGCTGCTCAGCGGGGCGATTCAGCAGTTCTGGCGCGATGTCTTCTGGGCAGACTTGGACACTCTGGTTGTGGACTTGCCCCCCGGCACATCCGACGCCGCGCTGACCGTACTGCAAAGCCTGCCGGTGAACGGCGTCTTGCTGGTGACTTCACCGCAAGGCTTGGCGGGTATGGTAGTGCGTAAAGCCGCGCAGATGGCACAAAAAATGGATGTGCCCATTCTTGGCTTGGTAGAAAACATGAGCTATCTCCCTACGGATGACGGCAAGCGCATCGAGGTTTTCGGTCCCAGCCATGCAAAAGAGATCGCGTTACAGATAAACGCGCCGCTGCTGGGTGAACTACCACTTGACCCGGAGATGGCGAAGAAGTGCGACGCGGGGCAGATAGAAGAGTACGCTGGGGAGCTGTTTGAGCCAATCGTAGATGGCGTACTGCGTGAAATACCGACGCGATAAACGGCGTAGGATTTGTATGAGATACGTCAATGTGAGGTAATCTTCAGACTTCCGAAGTCTCGAAGACTTCGGAAGTCTTTGCAGGCAAAGTCCTAAGCGCGGTCAAGGTGCGCCACACTTACGCAGTGCAGCGCACCTTGATTATTTTATTCAGGAAAGAAGTGGTGGCTAAAGAGTAAGTGATAGTTAAAATGATAATAATTCAACCACAAAGGACACGAAGAACACTAAGGCTATTCTTGCTATGAATGACAACTTTTGACCGCGTATGCACATCATTGATAGAAAAAATTCTTAGTGCTCTTGGTGCACTTAGTGGTTAAATTATTGTATTACTTTTCTCTATCACTTACTTCTTTACCAC
>CAZSIG010000204.1:0-6902 GCA_964606195.1 uncultured Anaerolineales bacterium | reverse complement strand
TCTGCGCTCTCCGCGCCCTCGGCGGTGAAATTATTCTGAACTTGCGTAAGTCCTAGTCTTTCATCTGCGCGGCTTACACCGTATTTTAGGCATGGGGCACTGGTTCAGTTCAATTGGATTTTGAAAAATCCCCCGCGATTTAATCACGAATGTCGCGAATTTACGAATAGCCCGAATAAAAAAAGAAATTTCGCGTAATTTGTCCATTTGTGTTATTCGTGATCTATATCCAACTCAACTGAACCAGTCCCAGGCATGGCGCGACAGTATTTAGGGGCGGAGCAGTCTGTCGCCGGCGCCGCTTTGAGCAAATTTAAGCAAAAAGCCACCAGCTAAATATATCGCTGATGGCTAACGATTACCTATTCGCGAGAAGACGCGAGGTTACAAATACACGCGTAACAATTTACTATCCTGTTTCGCGCAAACAGAAAATTCCCCAAGCGCCGCGGGTAACAGAACGAAACGCACTCGCTCAAAATCTACTGGCGCGCCATTCCATTCGATCGTACATGTCCCTTCAATACAACCCCAAATCTCCATAGAACTACCGTCACAGGTACCACGATAACTCGCGTTTTCCACTAGCTTGACCTCTTCTACAATAAAATGGGGCGACCGCGCCAACTCCGCGCGTTCAAGCCCATTATCCGTTTCGAGCAGCTTTCGCCGCGCCGCGCTAGGTTCTTCCATATCAAAGTTTATCACATCCAAAGCCTTGTCAATGTGCAAGGGGCGCGAATTGCCATTATCGTCGACGCGGTTCCAATCATAGACGCGGTAGGTCACATTGGAATTCTGCTGAATCTCCGCGACCACCGCGCCAGCCAGAAGTGCGTGAATCGTCTTCGGAGGAACGAAGATAACATCCCCCGATTTTACATTTAGATAGTGCAAACAACTCTCCAGATTCTTCTCATTCAGGGCGCGGCGAAAACTCTCCTTAGTAGTTCCCGCTTTCAAGCCATAGATAAGCTGCGCGTTCGGCTTTGCCCAGAGTACGTACCACATCTCAGTTTTACCATGTTCGCCATTCTCATGGGTTTGCGCGTAGTCATCATCAGGATGTACCTGTACAGACAGATCGCGATTGGCATCTAACAGTTTAATCAGCAGCGGAAATACATCGCGCTCCACCGCTTCTTTATAATGCGAACCTACCAGTTTTTCGCCCAGCAAGGTCATCACTTCGGGCAGCGTCTTGCCGCGTAGCGATCCGGATTTTACCTCGGTGGACGATACCTCATGTGCCGAAATTTCCCAACTCTCCGCGACCTTGCCCGGCGGCAATTCTCTTCCAAATAGCTTCTCCAGATTTCGCCCTCCCCAAATATAATCGCGAAAGACCGGTTCGAACTTCAATGGATAAATTCTGTCATCACTCATAAAAAATCCTCGTAAATTCTCCTATTTCTCTATCTTCTCCAACGCCTCTCGTGCGGCGGAACGCACGAATTGATCTGTATCCTCCAAAGCTGCCTGTAATACCTCTACCGCGCGTGCGTCGGCGAGCTTTCCCAATACTTCCATCACATGCCAGCGTACGTTCTCATCCTCATCCTCTGCCGCGGCGATGAGTGCAGGAATTGCTGTGATGGCACGAAGTTCGCCCAAAGCCAGTACCGCGGAACTACGCACAGTTGGCTCCTCATCCCGTAGTGCTTGCAACAGTGGCTCTACGGCGCGTTTATCGTCGAGCCAGCCAAGCGCTTCAGCCGCCAACCGCCGCACGAAATCATCCTCATCTTGCAGGGCTTGCGCCATAACCGATAAAGCGCGTTTATCGCGCAATCCCCCCAAAGCGCCGACCGCGCCCCAACGCACATATGAATTCTCGTCATCCATCAATTTGATCAGATGATCAAGGGCGCGCTTATCACCCAACCACCCCAATGCCCAAGCCGCGGAACTACGCACGTTTGCATCGTCATCATTCAACAGATCAATCAGCGGATCGACCGCGCGCCCGTCGCGTAGCCCGCCAAGCGCCTCCGCTGCCAGCCGCCGCACAAACTCATCTTCGTCGTTCAGGATATTCAATAGCGACTCCAAAGCGCGCTTATCCTTAAGATTACCTAATGCTTCCACCGCGGCGCGGCGCACAAACTCGTCAGAATCATCCAACTTATCAATAAATGGTTCGACCACACGCGAATCTGCTATTTTGTTCAGCGCCTCTGCCGCGGCGCGGCGCACGAACGCGTCCTCATCATCCAGTGCGATTATCAAGGGGGGCACAACCTGTTTACCACCTATCAAGCCCAACGCCTTTGCTGCACGTTGACGCACAAAGACATCCGCGTCCTGTACCAAGTGGCTTAACGGTTCTATCGCATTATCACGTCCGATCTTACCCAATGTCTCTGCCACCGCGCGACGCACGAAATCATCCTCATCCGTTACCGCTTCGGTCAGCGCAGGAACAGCGCGGCGATCATTGAGCCAGCCCAGAGTTTCCGCCACCGCGCGGCGCACCTCCACGCTATCATCTTGTAACCGTTCAGCCAACGGCATAACCGCGCGGCGGTCATTGAGCTTCCCCAGAGATGCCGCCGCGACGCGGCGCACAACGGCATCTTCGTCGGACAATGCCTCGATAAATGGTTCGACCACACGCCCGTCGCCCAACCAATTCAACGTCTCCGCTACCAGACGACGCAGATCGACCGGACCATTCCTGAGAACTTCCACGAGCGGCTCTACCGCGCGCGGGTCGCCCAACTCGCCTAACGCTTCTATAACACGCAGTTGCACACTGACATCTTCACGCGATAGTAGCTCTACCAACGGTAAAACAGCACGACGATCACCCAACATCCCCAACGCGCCAGCCGCAGTCCAACGTACAAATTCATCAGGGTCGCGCAGGGCAACAATGAAAGGTTCGACTGCTATTGGATTGCCCAACGCGCTAAGTGCTTCCGCCGCGCTGCGCCGCACGTCGGTATCGCTGTCGGCCAAAGCTGTAATAAGCGGCTGAGTAACACGCGGGGATATGAAATTACGCAACGCCTCTACCGCGGTAAGCCTTATCTGAGCATCGGAATGTTGCAACACCTCAATTATCGGGGTGATAGCTTCTTCATCCCGCAATGCCGCAAGAGCGGTTATAGCCGCCATCTGCACAGATATCGCGGAATCATGTAATGCGTTGATTAGTGCAGATAACACCGCTGACCGTTCTTCATCTCCTTCAATGCCCTGTCGCCCCAAAATCTGAATGGCGGTAGCGCGCACCTCCGCGTCCGTATCACTCAATGCCTCCAGCAAGGTTTCTATCGGGGGAGCAAAGTTGCCTAAAGAGGCGATGACTACGCGGCGCACCTCTGCATCTTCATCGGTTAGCGCATCCGTCAAGTACACCAAAATCTTGCGTTCAGTTTCTACATTCATCGCGGCTTCGCTCAACGCCTTCGCAGCGGCGCGGCGTACTTGAGCCGCATCATCATGCAACAAATCAGCTAGAGTTTCTACCTTTAACTCGGCTACATCGAACATAGAGAGGTCGCGCGGTTCCCAGTATAACACTTCCTCAACGGCAGCGGCGCGATGTTTGGCGTCAGGGCTGGTCAGGGAAACAGTTAGCGCGAAAGGTAAGCGCGGCGCGGTGGAATAGAATACACAATCACCCTCACCCATACTATCTGATAGGGTACCGAAACTCAACTTCGCTTTCGATGCGCGCCGCACCAACTCATTTTGCATATATTTTGCTAACGCTGTAGTTGTAATTATACCATTACCCTCTTTGTCCGCCGCGCCGCGCAGTCCTTTGTTGATTATTTCACCAAACGCGCTGAGTTCTTCTGCCGAGGCTTCGGCGGGATATTCGACGGATAACACCTGCCGCGCGCGGTCTTCATGCACAGAACGTTGAAAGCGCGGTATAGGTCGTTCGAGTATGCTTTGTGCAGAATAGATCCCCGTGCCACGGGCGATTTGCGCTTTGTCAGTACCCAAAATATGCAATACGTGCCGAGCGGACAAATCAGAAGTGATACTTAGTAACTCGTCTATCGATATAAAAGATTGCCAGTTCAAGCGGCGCGATTTCCATGCGTCCTCCTGCGAGGTTTGGGAACGTACTCCATCGACATAAGTGGCTTCTGCGGGAGCGATATAAGTGTGGGTTTTACCGGCAGGCAGGCGTCGTGCTACGGCATGACCAGCGAAGAATATCAACACGAGATCATCGGGGGAGATAGCAACATCTTTTAATGCGGTAAAGGCTTGTAAAATATTCTCTTTAGTCGCCGCGTCGTCCAGCAACAGTGTGAGCTGCGCGGAGGGGAAATCGAAGTAACGAGTGAACAAGTTCGCGCATTTCTGCGCGCTGTCCGCCGCGTGCAGCATAGGGGGCAAGTTTTGATACTGGGTGATACCGATAACGATGCCCCAACTAGTACGATATTCATTCGCGGGAGTTACAGTCGCCCGATTGTCACTGTAAGTCATAAATAATCCTCAAAATTAGGTCCTTTGGTAGTACACGTGATCGATTTAACAAAAATCTGATTTTTTGCCATAAATTTCACGAATTTTCACCTATTTTCGCCATTTCGCGTTAATTAGTGGCATATTCATCCTTTTGACCACGCGAAATCCAAAAGAATTCGAAATTAAAATAGGGGCAAATCCATATATTCGCCCTAATATGATTAAGCCAACCCTAATTGTTCAATCGTTTTAAGAAGAATATCCTCCGAGAACGCGTCTTTGGGAATGTAGTCTATCGCGCCCAGCTCCAATCCCAATAGGGTATCACTAATGTGATCGCGGGCAGTAAGCATAATGACCGGAATATCTGCTGTCTCCGGTGCCTGTTTCAAAAATCTACAGACCTGAAAACCATCCATGCCGGGTAGGTGTATGTCTAAGATGACAAGTTTGTAATGATGCCGCGCCACCTTTTCCAGCGCCTCTTCTCCGCTCGGCGCGATGTCCGTCCATAAACCATGACCTTCCAGAATAAATTTGAGACGGCTGGCTTGCACCGCGCTATCCTCCACGATGAGCACTTGCGCCTTTTTGGTTTCAGGTTCCTGTAAGTCGTCCGAAGGAGAAGTAGGTTTAGCTTGCGGAGCTGGTACTGCCTCTTTGTATCCTTCATCCTCCAGCATCTCCCGCACAAATTCTAACTTTTCGGACCAGGGTGCGTCGGCGGATAACCATTTATCCACAGGAAGCCCAGCCACTGAAGGCCCCTCTTTCTGCAACAATATCAACATTTGAAGACCTGGGCGGCGTATCTTCATTCGTAGCAGCGTATCGCGGGCATCACCCATTACCACATTTTGGTCAATGAGCACAAGATCGATGGAATGTTCTTTCATAAACACTAGTGCTTCACTCAACGATTCGGCGGTGCTGACCGCGTAGTTCTGTGGAGCGTTTCGAAGGTGCTTGCGCCAAGAGAGTAGTATGTCAATATCCTTTGATACCAGCATGACGCCCCACGGCAGTAACCCTAAGCTGCGCGTCGTGCGTATCAGGTTATACTCATCAAAAATGTCTTTATGTATGTAAGCATCCGCCCCCGCCTCTATCCCCGCTATGGTATCCTCGGCACGATCGCGAACGCTGAATAAGATCACTGGAATGTGCGCGGTTTCCGGATGTTTTTTGAGCAGGCGGCAGACCTCTAAACCATCTACCAGCGGCAGGATCACATCCAGTATCACTAAGTCTGGTTGTTCGCGCAACGCCTTGTTTAACCCATCCTGTCCATCATAGGCAACGATGGTATCTACTCCGCGCATCTGAAAAAGCAATTCTAATCCCTTAGCTTGAGTGAAACTATCCTCTACTATTAGTATTCTTTTTGCCATAAGACTATCTCCTATTTTAGGAGCCCCCTAAACTCATTATAACATATTCACAATTGTCTCCGCGATTTTGTCTGCGGGAACTATTTTATCAACAACCCCTGCTTCAATTGCCTCTTTAGGCATACCGAAAACCACCGAAGAGGTTTTATCCTGCGCGATGCACCGACCGCCCGCTTGCTTCAACTCTCGCAGTCCCTTAGTGCCATCATCTCCCATTCCGGTTAAAATTACCCCCAAAGCCCTATCTCGATAGACTTCCGCGATTGAGAAAAATAGAGGGTCCGCGGAAGGACGTAATCCCTTAGATGGACGGGATTTGCTTAGAAAAATTTGGTATCGCCTATTATCTTTCATAACCATTAGATGATAATCATCAGGAGCAACGTATACTCTTCCCGCTCTGATCTCCGCGCCCTTAGTAGCCATGACTACCTCAATATTAGAGCTTTGGTTTAACCAAGATACGAAACCGGCGGTGAATCCGGCGGTGATATGCTGCACCAGCAATAGCGGCGCGGGAAAATCCGCCGGTAATTGAGTCAGTATGGTGTGGAGCACGCCCGGCCCGCCGGTAGAGGCAGCGATCGCGACTACTTC
This sequence comes from uncultured Anaerolineales bacterium, assembly GCA_964606195.1. Taxonomy (GTDB): domain Bacteria; phylum Chloroflexota; class Anaerolineae; order CAZSIG01; family CAZSIG01; genus CAZSIG01. Next base: position 477 of record CAZSIG010000204.1, on the reverse strand, counting down.
GGTCTTAGTCTTTTTCGCGGGCTTAACCGGCAATGGCTCATAGGGCTTTACGCGCTCTTTTGCCCATCTTCGCACTACTTTCACCTCGGACATCAATTTGACCGAAGTGACTAATTTCTCACGTACCGCTTCGTAAGCCGCGTGAGATAGTCCGTGCGGCTTCTCCATGACCATCACCGCGCCCGCCTTGACGGCGTTAAAGGCGATATTGAGGCTCTCGTCGTGGACGCTCGCGCTGATGATGACGATGGGCGTGGGCGTCTCTTGCATAATCTGCCTGGTTGCCTCTAGTCCCCCCATGCGCGGCATCCGCACATCCATCGTAATCACGTCGGGGCGTAGCTGCGCGGTTTTATTGACCGCTTCCACCCCATCGCGCGCTTCGCCCACGACGCGCACTTCAGGGTCGCTCTGCAGCATCTGCACCAATATATTCCGCACTACCAAAGAGTCTTCGGCTACCAGAACGTTTATCAT
>CAZSIG010000203.1:0-6911 GCA_964606195.1 uncultured Anaerolineales bacterium | reverse complement strand
CAAGTTCAGGCTAATTTTACCGCTGAGGACGCGGAGAACGCTGAGGTTTGAAGGTAGGGTTCTATCAACATAGCAAAAATGACTTTTAATGAATGTTGATGAGCGTCTATAACCGCGAAAATCTTTTCTGTTTTCTTTTCTCCGCGTCCTCGGCGCCCTCTGCGGTGAATTATAGTGCGGTTTTGCGTAAGTCCTAACTAATTGACGCGAAAAGGCAAAAATCAGTGAAATTTCGTGAAATTAGTGGCAAAAAATCAATCGCGCGAATTACTAAAGAGCCACTTAAAAAAGAGGCAGAGCGTGGTTATCTCTGCCTCTTTGTCATGCAGTCAATGATTATTTCGGACGCGGCGCGCCCTCCTGCATATTTACTCTTCCTCAACTTCTGCTTCCTCTTCTTCCACCGCGGCGGGTTCCGTCACTTTATCTACTGCTTCTTCGGTTGCAGAACTCACTTTTATCTTAGGACGGCGACTCTTCTTTTTATCTTCGCGTTTCTGCGCCGCCATTTCAGTCTCCTCTTGAAGCTGCTGTTCGATCTGTTCTTTCTGCATTAACCGCTGCCGGAATCTCTCAACCTGTCCCGCGCTGTCCACGATGCGTTGCTCACCCGTGAAAAATGGATGGCAAGCTGAACAAACATCGGTACGGATCTCGGGCTTAGTAGCCCCAGTAACTATCACGTTACCGCAGGCGCAGATAATCTTAGCTTCTGGATAGTATTTGGGATGAATATCTTTTTTCATTACTACTTACGCCTCCCCCATTAAGGGATAAACACTAACTTGCTGCTTGTCGCGGGTTACATGTTCGAACAGGACGGTCCCCTCAATCTTTGAGAAAATAGTATAATCTTTACCTATTCCCACATTGTTACCCGGTCTAAACTTAGTACCGCGTTGTCGTACTATGATACAACCCGGCCATACAAACTCTCCACCAAATCTCTTAACACCCAATCGTTTCGATTGGCTATCTCGACCATTGTGACTTTTACCTGTTCCCTTTTTATGCGCCATTTGTGCCTCCCACTACAATTTGGTCTATCCGCAATTGTGTAAAGTGTTGGCGATGACCGCGCTTGCGTTGATAACGCTGCTTCGGTCGATACTTGAACACCGTAACTTTACGTCTCCGCCCATGCCCCTTGACCGTCGCTAGCACTTTTGCACTTTCGACGAGGGGATTACCAATCATAACCTCGTCATCAGCCGCGACCAATAGCGGCTGTAACTCTACAGTCTCTCCTACTTCTTGAGGTAAACTTTCTACTTGGATCACTTCACCTTCCGCGACTTTATACTGTTTACCTCCGGTTTTGATGACAGCGTACATTATTGTTCCTCCAAACAAATTGAAAGCGCATAGCCAACGCGGCTATACGCTGGGGTGATTCCCTAGTGCCGAGGACAGGGATCGAACCTGCATGAGCGTAATGCTCACAGCGTCCTGAGCGCTGCGCGTCTGCCAGTTCCGCCACCTCGGCATCAACAGCATAACATTATAGCATCAATTATATTCTTTGTCAAATGAGTAGAGCTTGGGCTTTATTACAAAACTTGTTACTACTTGTCGTAATCGGTGATATCGATTCTTATACCGCACTGCGCAGCTTGCGTGCCCATTCATTATGTTTTCTCACTACACTATCTAAATCAAATCCCACGATCGCGCCGTTCGATACCACTACGCGCCCGTTGATTACCGACAAATCCACGTTTTGCGGTGTGCAGAAAACCAGCGCGGCGAGCGGGTCATGCAGCCCGCCCGCGTAACCCAGCCGATTCAGCTTGAAGCCGATGAAATCCGCAGCTTTGCCCGCTTCCAACGCGCCGATGTCATCGCGCCCGAAGACTTGCGCCCCACCTAGAGTCGCCATCTCCAATACTTCCTGCGCGCTGATAACGTCCGCGCCTTTGGTCACGCGCTGTAACAGTAATGCCTGCCGCGCCTCAGCTAACAAGTGCGAACTATCGTTCGACGCGCTGCCATCCACCGCGATACCAATCTTACCCCCCGCGGCGCGCAACTCCACAATCGGCGCGATGCCCGAACCGAGCCGCATATTGGAACAGGGGCAATGCGCGACGCCCGTGCCGGTCTCTGCCATTTGCGCGATCTCCGCGTCGCTCAAATATACGCAATGTGCGAACCAGACATCATCACCGAGCCAGCCTAGTTGTTCCATGTACGCTACCGGTCTACAACCGAATTTTTTGATGCAGAATTCCTCCTCGTCTAGTGTCTCCGCGACGTGTGTGTGGAGCAATATGCCATGCTGCCGCGCCAGTTCCGCCGATTGGCGCATTAGATCGGCGGTGACAGAGAAAGGTGAACATGGTGCCAGCGCAATGCGCACCATCGCGCCGGGCGCGGCGTCGTGATATTGATTGATCACGCGTTCACAATCGGCTAAAATCGCGTCCTCGTCTTCCACCACCTCATCTGGCGGCAACCCACCTTTAGATTTGCCCAGCGACATGCTGCCCCGCGTTGGGTGAAAGCGAATGCCCAACTCTTGCGCGGCGCGAATTTCGTCGTCGATTTGCACGTCGTTGGGATAGATGTATAGATGATCTGTGGTAGTTGTGCAGCCGGAGAGCAGCAGTTCCGCCAAGCCCACCAGCGCGCTGGTGTACACCGCGTTGCCGGTCAGATTCGCCCAGACGAGATAGAGCGTGCGCAGCCAATCGAACAGGATCGCGTCTTGCGCGCCGGGTAAGGCGCGAGTTAGGGTTTGGTACAGATGATGATGAGTGTTGACCATGCCGGGCATGACGAGCATTCCACGGGCGTCGATGGTTTGATCGGCGAGCGGGTGCGCGGCGAGCACTTCCGCGGTTGTCCCCACTGTTTCGATAAAATTATCACGAACGAAGAGCGCGCCATCGGCGATCTGCCGCCGCGCCGCGTCCATCGTCACGAGTACATCAGCATTTTTTAATAGCAACGTTGCCATTTTTTATCCTCCCGTAACTGAAAATAAGTAAACCGCTAAGAAAACAACGCGTAGGACGGATTTCTTAACCGCCAACTGCGGCAGGTATGGAAACCTGCCCTACTTTACAAATCAATTATACTCTAAACTAACTCATGCTGCAATATGGATAGAAAATCAAAGACCCTAAAGGTTTTGCAAAACCTTTAGGGTCTTGGTCAGTGCGAATTCGGTTACCGCGTCACTGCCTAATAACACGGTGGAAAGTCAAGACGTAGCTGACATGATAATTTCCGCGCATTCCCATGCCCGCGACAACGTCGCTCGGTTCACCGGGGATTTGCGCGGAGTATGAACCGACGCTGCCGTACATGTCTAGGTGATCCATCACCTCATCTATGCCTCCGCCGCGAAAGTGTGCGCCCATCGGCACCGGTTGTCCGTTCTCGTCTATGGTCATAACGTAGATTTGATGATCTCCGCCGACGTTATGGGGTTGATCGTAATCTTCAAAATCGACGCGGGCGATCTTCCAATATGCCTGTCCACTCTCTACCTGCGCGGGGTAAAGTTTGACCTGCGGGGGCAAGTTCGGTTCCCAGTCGGGCGCGGGAGGCTCCATCGCGATGGGAGAATGCACGGTCTGTTGGAAGGTCAGAAAATAACTGTACTGTTTTCCCTCAGCGTTGCCCAAACCCACCACCGCGTCGCTCAAGCCGGGGTGAAATCCGCCGATAGGATTTTCCACTCCCTCAATCGCGCGTTCACCACCTATGCGAACGGTGTACGATCCCAATCCGCCGGACATGACAAAGCTGATACTGTGACCGGGAGCACGATACACTTCACCATGACCGGTATTATTCCAGAAGAATAACACGGACGCGCCGATCACCGGAGTGCCATCGTAGCGAATTAACTCCACGTAGATGTGATGATCGCCGGGAATAGTGCGCGGCGTGCTGCCATCTTCGACCACCGCGCGCACCAATTTCCAATACATGTCCCCCTCTTGCGCGTTATGGGGATGTAACTGTATCTCCGGTGGTATGCGCGAATCCCACGCCTGATTTTGCGGCGCGGGGGGCTCCGTAGGTGGCGGTGGTGGCTCCGTGGGCGGCGGTGGCGGAGGAAGTGGAGTATCAGTCGGCGGTGGCACCGGTGTATCAGTTGGCGGTAACGCGGTCGCGGTCGGCTCTGTAGTCGACGTCGCGGTCGGCGGCGGTTCCGTCGGTATCGGCGTATTCGTCGGTGGAGGCGCGGTGGGGATAGGCGTATCGGACGGCATATCGGTCCCCGTTGGCTCCACAGTGGGGACCTCCGTTGGCTCGACCACTGCGACCTCCTCCGTAATTGGGGTATCGGTTGGTTGAACTACAGTCTGTGTCGGCAGCGCGGGGGTGAGAACTGGCAAGATGGTTTTCGTCGGCGTTGGCGTCGGCTCCGACATAGGCACGGCAGCTAACAAACCACACCCTACAGTCGCCACCACCAGTATTCCAACGACCATCATCCGCATAATAATTTGATATAACGATGTTCTTTTTCTCATTAGATTACTGGATTCTCTCCTCTGCCAACACCGCGATATTGGAATCCCATCGCGCGCATCTCCGCGGGGTCCCAGATATTACGTCCATCTACGACTATTGGTTGGCGCATAAGTTCTTTCAATTTGGCTTTATCCAGATGTTTGAACTCGTTCCATTCTGTGACAATCAGCAGCGCGTCGCTGCCGCGCGCTACATCGTAAGCAGATTCACACAATTCTGTATTGGGAATCAATTCTCGCGCCGTGCCCATCGCCGCGGGATCATAAGCCTTGATATGGGCGCCCTCATTTTCGAGCAAGTGGATCATCTCCACTGACGGCGCTTCGCGCATGTCGTCAGTATTCGGCTTGAAAGACAATCCCAAAACACCGACGGTCTTATCGTTCACACTGCCCAACAGCTCGCGCAGTTTCAATAGGGCATGGCGGCGTTGATCGCGGTTAATATCCATAGTCGAGCGCAGCAGTTGGGGATGCGTACCGTGCATCGAAGCCATGTGTTCCAGAGCCTTCACATCTTTGGGGAAACAGCTTCCTCCCCAACCCAAACCGGCATCCAAAAACGCGTGCCCGATGCGCTTGTCGTAACCCATACCCAACGCGACCTCTTTGACATCCGCGCCCAATCTCTCGCAGATATTGGCGATCTCGTTGATGAACGAGATACGCGTCGCCAAAAACGCATTCGACGCGTACTTAATCATCTCCGCGGTGCGTAAGTCGGTGATGATTATCGGGGCGCGCAACGATAGATATAACTGCGCGACACGCTCTGCCGCCTCGCGGTCGGTCGAGCCGAGCACAATACGATCGGGATACAGACAATCAGAGATCGCCGACCCTTCGCGCAAGAACTCTGGGTTAGATACCACCGCTACTTTCACCTCCGGCGGCGCGTGCTTCTCCGCGATCTGCATGACCATATCACCCGTGCCGATGGGCACAGTGCTCTTGTTAATGATTATCGCGTCGTGCTGTAAATTCTGGGCAATCTGCATCGCCGCGTCTTTGACGTAACTTAAGTCAGCTTCGCCCTCACTGCCCGATGGCGTGCCAACCGCGATAAACACAAAATCGGAACTCTCGACTCCCTCCGCGTAATCGGTAGTGAAGGCGAGACGTTCCGCCGCGACGTTGCGTCGTACCATCTCCTCCAAGCCCGGTTCATAAATCGGCATAATATTCTGTTTGAGCTTTTCAATCTTTTCCTTGTCTATGTCAATGCAGTATACATGATTACCCAAATCGGCAAAACATACTCCAGTGACTAAGCCTACATACCCTGTTCCAATGATTGAAATCTTTCGCATCTTTTCTAAACTAACCTCTCTTTTCTTTAATTTTTTGGTAATTACTAATCCCTCCTCGCGGGTCAGCAATATCGCGGCATCGCGAGTGCAAAGCTAACCCCGGAGGAGGGAGAATAGCCAATTCTGAGTTACTCTCCAACAAGTTTGTAACCTACTCCGCGCACCGTCACGATATATTCGCGATCCGGAGCGCATTTTTGGAGTTTTTTACGCAATCTCTTGATGTGGGTATCGACCACGCGCACATCTCCGTAATAATCATATCCCCACACCTGATTGAGTAGTTTATCGCGGCTCAAAACCATGTTGGCATGTTTCATCAACGCCAATAACAGGTCGAATTCCAGCGGGGTCAGGGTTAATTCCTGATTATTACAAGATGCTTCGTGTTTATTGACATCCATTTTCAAATCCGCGACCTCCACAACATCGGTGGATGGCGGCTCCACCTCGCGATTGACTCGCCGAAGCACCGCTTTGATACGCGCTACTAACTCGCGCTCTCCAAACGGCTTGGTCAGATAATCATCCGCGCCCATCTCTAATCCTAACACCTTGTCGATCTCTTCATCGCGCCCGGTTAGCATAATTATCGGCAATAGCGCGGTGTGCTGATTCTCGCGCAGGTGACGGCATACTTCAAAACCATCTATGCCCGACATCATCACGTCTAAAAGTAACAGGTCTGGTAACTTTTTCTGTATCTTCTCCAACGCGTCTTCGCCGCTGTGCGCCCAACTGAGTTGGTACCCGAACGGTTTCAGCGCGTCCTTGACCATCTCAACTATCAATTTGCTGTCATCTACTATCAGAATCTCTTCGTTAGCCATCTCTCTCCTCGTGTACAAAGAATATCTATTTATGAACTTCACTGAAAAAATTGTAATCTGGCTACCATGCGACCGTAACGCGGCGATTTACGCTATCTTACGCGTGATTTCATCGTGGTACAATCGCGACCCTCAATATTATAACACATTCATTGTTTACGCGAAAGTTCGGTTTACTCTCAACTTCTAAAACCGCGCAATCCTTAAAGCATGTTCGCCTTTTTTACTAAATAGGACTTACGCAAAACCGCACTATAATTCACCGCAGAGGGCGCCGAGGA
>CAZSIG010000202.1:3790-6936 GCA_964606195.1 uncultured Anaerolineales bacterium | reverse complement strand
CGTTTATCCCCGCACGGGGACGCGCTCTACGGTAAATTGTAGTGCGATTTTGCGTAAGTCCTATTTAGTAGTTCGTGCGATCAGATTAACGCGGGCTAATAGTTGTCTTTTCGTGTTAATCAGTGCAATTAGTGGCAGATTCTTCAGTGTCACCACGCGAACAAATTCGCGTAATTCTGCCAATTCGCGTTCTATTATTTCAAAGGAGGAGTTTGAAAATCATGATAGATGAAGATATCAAAGTATTACTAGTCGATGATGAACAACCTTTATTACGGAGTATGGAAAAGACTTTTCTGCGCGCAGGCTATGACGTGGAAGTAGCTAATGATATCTCTGAAGGCTGGGAAAAGTTTAAAACCGCGCGCGAAGGGGACGAACCGTTTCATATCGCGGTCGTGGATTTAAATATGCCTAATTTCGAAGGTGTGGAAACGGAAGACGCGGGGCTTGATCTCTTAGAGCGAATCGTAGGAGTTGATAGCGATTTCCCGGTTATCGTCTTGACCGCCTTCGACGCGGTTTCGAAGGCGAAACGAGCGGTTTCGTTAGGAGCACGCGACTTTTTCGTGAAAGGGCGTGAAGAGGGCTTGCTCGAATTGGTGGATAAGACATTGAGCGAGTGACGATGTCAGCATGATTACATTGAGATTCATAATTACACGGGAGGGGGATTTATTATAAAATGGTAGCAGAAAAAAATTTTATCGAGCGACGGGCGGCGTTGTTACATGCCGCGACGCGTGTGGGGCAGGCAGTAGCATCCATTCTGGATGTGGGCGAATTGCTCAGACAGACTGTAGATATTATTTGCGATGAATACGACTTTTACTACTCGGGGGTGTTTTTGCTAGATGAAGATAAGAAATGGGCTGTCCTGCACGCCGGACATGGCGATGCCGGGCAGCGCATGTTAGATCAAGAACACAAACTGGAAGTAGGTGGCAATTCGATGATCGGCGCGGCGACGGGGAATCGCGAGGCGCGTATCGCGCTTGATGTGGGTAAAGAGGCAGTGCGCTTCGATAACCCGCTATTGCCCCTGACGCGGTCCGAGATGGCGTTACCACTGATTGTAGCGAACGAAGTCATCGGCGCGTTGACGGTGCAGAGTGTGGATGAAGCTGCTTTCAGCGAGGAAGATATAAGTTCTCTGCAAGCGATGGCGAATCATTTAGCCATTGCCATTAAGAACGCCCGGACATATGAGCAAAACATTAAACTTCTTGCTCAAAGCAAACGACATGCCAGACTCTTAGAGGCGGGGGCGCGTGTGGGTAAGGTGGTTACGACAATTTGGGATTTGGATGAACTGCTTGCCCAAGCGGTCGACATCATTTGCGACGAATATGGTTTTTACTACTCAGGCGTATTCCTGCTAGACGAAGATAAGAAATGGGCTGTTCTACGCGCCGGACGCGGCGATGCTGGTCAACGAATGCTGGATCAAGGACATCGGTTGGAAGTAGGTGGCAATTCGATGATCGGCGCGGCGACGGGGAATCGTGAGGCGCGTATCGCGCTCGATGTAGGCAAAGAGGCCGTACGTTTCAACAACCCGCTACTACCCCTCACGCGATCGGAGATGGCACTGCCACTAGTTGTGGCAGATGAAGTCATCGGCGCGTTGACCGTGCAGAGTGTGGAAGAAGCTGCTTTCAGCGACGACGATATCAAATCATTGCAGGCGATGGCGGATCAGATCGCTGTCGCCATCAAGAATGCGCGTCTGCTGTTTCGGCTTGAAGAGGCACATCGCGAGTTACTCCGAACCAAGACATTTGAAGCGATCGCCACTTCCACCAGTGAGGCGATACACTGGATCGGCAACAAAGCAACTCCGTTATTGGGCTGTGTAGATAGAATTCGCCATGACATCTCCAACGTCGAAATGTCCGCCGAAGTGCGCGAATCGGTGCAAGAAGACCTGCAACTCATCTCTGATAGTGCGCGGTTAATCTTGATGGTGAAGGAAAACCTGATTGGCCCAGCGCGAGAACACAAACCGCGCCCGGTGATGTTGCCCGATATCATCAAAGATACTGTCACCACGATGGGCATCTCATCAGATATAGTGGAGTATCACTGGCCGGAGCATATTCCGTTGGCTTTGACTGATTCTACCCAGATGCACCGCGTCTTTAAAAATCTGTTGCAGAACGCATTGGAAGCTATGGAAGATGTTGAAGACAAACACATCATCATCGATATGCAGCCTGATTCGGCTGGTGATGTAGCGATCAGTATCACCGACAGCGGCTGCGGCATTCCCGCGGCTAGAATGGATGATATTTGGGTCACTTTCTACACGACAAAAGGGACAATGAAACACCCCGGTTTAGGACTTTCAGCTTGTTTGCAGATCTTGTGGCAGATGGAGGGGCGTATCTCCGCGCAGAGTGAGGAAGGTAAAGGAGCTACATTCACCGTGGTATTACCGGTATGGGAAGAACCAGAACGCGGCACAGAGAAGATATGTAAGGGGCAGTTGCTTATCGTGGATGATGATGACTTGTGGTGCCACTTCGCCGCGAATAGTCTAAAAGAGATAGGTTGTCAAGTGACGACAGCTACCGCAGGCGCGGATTATGGCTTGGCGCAATTGGCAGAGCAGCTCCCCGACTTTGACCGTATATTTGTGGACGACACTTTAGAACGCGCAAATACTTTGACTATTCTAGAAAAGCTTCGCGACGCCGGAGTAGCGGAACGCACAATGGTGATGGCATCGAACCTACAGGTTGAGCGCGCTAAAGATGAGATGAAAAAAGGCATCAACGACGTATTACTTAAACCGTACACATTGGATGACCTATTAGCTATCGTCGCGTAGTTTGAGATCTGGAGTGGCGTTATGTTCCGCTCTTGACAATATTACGCATAGATAAACGTAACTCATCCTCTACGACAGGGCGCGCGGGAATACCCGCGACGCCCTGTTTTTCTATGGACAACGACGCGGTGACATTGGCGAAATACGCGGCTTGCGAGATGTCTCTCATTTCGTGCAACCGTACCAGAAACGCGGCGGCGAACACGTCACCCGCGCCGGTGGAGTCTACTTCCGTGGCGGGACGGGCAGGGTATCGTCGCGGTTTTTGTTGTTGATAGACTGTTGCTCCACGCGAGTTCTGCGTCAGAACCGC
>CAZSIG010000202.1:0-3690 GCA_964606195.1 uncultured Anaerolineales bacterium | reverse complement strand
AACGTGGTAGTTGTCGGCGCGGGGACACGATGAACGGTGACACCTCCGTACAGCGGTAAAAAGGGAAAATCATCTTGCGCGCTGGTGACGACGCCGACGCGCAGCCCCAAGTTGCGCGCCGTCAACGACGCGTAAGTTACCGTGCCGCCAATGGTAAAGGGACGAGAAGTTTTTCCCGTCCCCGGTAATATGTCCTTCGTAACATGTCCGATAACTAGATAGTCGATTTCCTTCAACATTTAGTACTTCTCAGGCTCGCTGATGATAAAATGAGTATCCGAAGCCTCTTCCTTCTGCACAACGAAACTCTGCTTTAACGCGCTGCTGTTTCCTGTCAAATCTTCGGCGCGGAGCCAGAACGCGTATTCCCCCGACGGCAAATCCTCAAAACTCAGGCTGGTTGTGGTCGTCAGTGGCGACCAATCAGCATCGTACCCCTCAATGTAAAAGGCATATTGCACTGATGCGAGGGACAATCCCGCATCCCGCGCCTCCCACCTGAACTCCCCCGCGCCCGTCTGCGCGGTATCGCTCAAGAGGCGCGTGAATTCCAATTTCGGCGGCGCGGTGTCCAGAATAATATTCGCGAAGTAAATGGGCGATTCATTGCCTGCCGCGTCGCGGTACTGCACATAAACGTACTTAAACCCATCACCCGGCGGCAACTCCCACTGCCGCTGCGGAATATACATCTCCCAATCACCGAAATTGACGCCATCATCGCTGAAGCGCATCGCCTGCACGCCGGGAGTATTGCCCGGGTCGCTCGCGCTGAGACGCAGCAGCACGTTCGTGGTGTTAGTAAACCCGGTGGCGCTGCGAATCTCTATGCTGCCGCGCGGTGGACGTACATCCGCGATGGTGATGAAGAGTGCGAGGGGCGGTTTCTCAGCCTCTGGCGCGGGGTAGGATGAAGTAGCGGTTGGAGTGCGCGGTGGGGTGATTTCAGCGGTCGCGGTGATGGTTGCCTCTGTAGTGATTTCCGCCATCGCGGTTATCGGTGCAGTCGCGGTAAGCTCCTGCGTGACCGTCTCCACGCGCATCGTGTATAGCCCTGGCTGGGGATTATCCAGCAGATAAAAGGCAGAACCCGGCATCTCAATATATGAAATGTTCGGTGAGGGCACCGCGGCAGTGATGATCCTGTTTTCGGGTGAGGTGAGAGATAGATTTACTGTATATGGTTGCTGCCATTCAACGTGAAAAGCGGCGCGTAACGTCGGCGAAAGCTCAACGCGGTGCTCGAAAGGCAGTTCCAGCGGTACTTCGTCGAGACTAACATAATCGAGCAATTCCACATTCAACGGTTGATTGGGATCTTTGACTACTACCGAACGCGGCGCGGAACTCGCTGGTGCGCCCGAATCATCTGTGACGGTCAGCGCCGCGTAGTAAGTGCCGGGTTTGTTGTAACCGTGAAACACAATCGGTTCCGCGTTGCTCTGCCCATCGCCGAAATCCCACGCGTAGTTGGCGACACTTCCATCCGCGTCACTCGATGTGCTGCCGTCGAACTCCACCGCGAGATTCTGTTCAAGTAGGTCGCCCGATAGCGCGCTCTCGGAATCGGTCAGCGCGGTCAGTGCCCACGCGAAGGCTGAACTCATGGTGAACTGTGGGTTAGGGAAAATATTGGTATACAGCTCAGGCTGCATTCCGTGATAACGGTGATTGCGCCACAGTTGCGCGTCGTAAGGGTCGAGCCACGGCGCGGCTTCGGCATCCCAACTAATCATCTTCGCGGTCTCAGCGATGCGCACACCAAAGTGTAGGTAGCTATTTTCTTCTCCCCCGCGCGTCTTGGCGATAATCTGCCCGCGCCAGACGCGGTCGCCTATTTTCAAGGGCAGCGGTTGCCCATCGGCGTGAGTCGATGGCTCTCCATTGGAATTGTAATGCACCGCGCTGTACGGCGCGATGTGCAGATACGCAGTCCACAAGCTGTAATCGGGATGGTAAAGCACAATCCAGTTCGTTCGGTGAAACTCCGCGGCTCCTACTTTTTCATTAGCCGCGTTTTCAGGCGGAAACTCATAGTGATCGAAGATGCCGACGACTGTGCCATTCGCGGCAGCGATTACGGCGGTATTTGCGGGGGCTTCGTAATCGGTGCCGTTGTGCTGATTGTAAGCATGACCCCACCGCGCGTTAGTCGTATCGTAATACCAGGGAATGACTTCGCGGTAGAGTTGCGCCACCGCACCGGGGCGATGCGCGGCGTCGTACACCAATCCAGCAGTATCGTTTTGTGAGTGGGAACAATAACCGCTCACCGCGCCCAACCCGACGCACAGTTTATCACTCTCATCGAATTGTAGGTCGTAGTACGCGCTCACCGGCTGCGGTTCGTGAAAGGGGAAGGTCAACGCGCCGGGTGTCGGCGTCGGCGTGCTGGTCAACGTCGGAACGGGCGTGTTCGTCGGCGTATTCGTCGGCGTGGGCGAGAAAATCGGCGTGTTCGTCGGCGTCGGCGTGGGCAACCGCGCCGAACCATAGGCATAGAACAGGTCGCGATAGCCCAACGTATCATCCAGCCAAATGACATGCACGCGCCGCTGCGTGTCCACCGCGAGACGCGGCTGCACCGACCGCCCGGCACTGCGTGAGACGTTGACTACCTGTGACCACGCGCCGTTCACCAGCGCGATATAAAACACCTCTTCCGCGCCCTGTTCGGCATCTTGCCAAACTATGTGCACGATAGAATCGGAACCAACCGCGATGCGGGGCGCGCGGGCGCCTTGCGCGCTCGCCCACGCGACTATCGGCTCCGTCCATACCCCGTTGGCTTGCCGCACTGTGTACATGATGTCCTCTACCCCGCGCACATCATCTTGCCAAGTCACGTGAACCTCTCCATTCGGCGCCAGGGCGAGGCGCGGGTAGCGCGATTGCCCCTCATTGTGCGAGATGTTCAGCGGCTCCAGCCAACTGCCATCGAGAGAGCGCACGGTGTAGAAAATGTCGTCGTTGCCCGGCGTGTCATCGTACCAGACGAGATGCAGCGCGCCGCTCGTGTCAATCGCGACCTGCGGCGCGCGCGACCACCCCGCGTTGCGCGAGATGTTGAGCGCGGGTGTCCAGTTGCCCCCTTCGACGCGATTGGCGTAAAACACATCGTAAGTACCGCTCGCCTCGGGATAGGTCGTCCATACCGCATGCTCCACGTTGAGCGCGTCGAAGACGCTCGTTAGCTCCACCAGTGACTCGGCGGGGCAGGATTGCTCCGTAATCTGCCAAGTCTCGCCCTCCTGCCGCGCCTCGTAACAGATTCGCTGCTCGTCCGCGGTGATGTCGGTCCAATTGGCGTGCAGGTTCCCCGCCGCGTCGATGCGAAGGCGCGGTTGCTGTGAGCGATTAGTAGAGTTGGAGATATTGACCGGCGCGCTCCATAGGTCTTGTAAAGTCATCTGCATCATCGGCGCGGCGTTGAGAGCAGTTTGTCGGCTGGTCAACGTGAGGGCAATAAAACAAATCGCGCCAAGAATAAAACCAAATCGATGTACATGTCTTTTGTGCTTCATAAATCAATCAACCATTTCTAATTCACATTATAAGGATAGTTATCAAGGTGCGACGCACTTCCAAAGTGTGTCGCACCTCAATTACCAGTTCCTTTTCCTTCGCGGTCATTGTGGATTATAGCATAAACCGCGCATCATAACAAGCAAAGCGGAGTAGTGGTTAAAT
>CAZSIG010000201.1:5541-6946 GCA_964606195.1 uncultured Anaerolineales bacterium | reverse complement strand
CTTAAGTTGGCTGAGTTCGCGGGATTACAAATTCGGTTAGTAGTCGCAGCAAGATTTGTGGGCGTAAGATGCGGCGCGGCGAGACCATATCCACGAAAATTTGTCCGAACAGTTGCGCTAGTTCAGCATCGCGTTGCATCAATCGAAAGGCGCGATTTAACGCTCGCTCGTTAGAGAGGATGGACCGTATAAATCGAGCAGCTTGTTGGTCAGCGTTGTAACTCACTTTCAACTCTTGACTGTAAGCCGCCAACGTGGTGGCTGAGAAATCGCCCGATTTCAACGCCGTCAGAGCGTGAATTGCTGCTCTCTCTCCGCTGTTCAGCGCGGCGGCGATGCCCTCACCCGTGAAGGGACTGACCAAGCCTGCCGCGTCGCCCGCGACAAGTATACGCGCCGCGTGAGTGCGAGAATTCTGTAAACGGGTGCGCAGGGGATGGCCGCGCACCGCGCCGTTCGCTTCGAGGTTGGCTAGTTTTCTCTCATCGTCATCGTGCGTGGCAATAAAGTCGCGTAGCTCATGTTGTAATCTTATCTCTCCGCCGCGCACACGCCGAGTGTAGGTGCCGGTACCAACGTTGATTCGTCCATCGCCCATCGGAAAGAGCCAGGTGTAGCCGGGGATGATGGAACGGCGAAAGTGTATCTCTAATCTCCCTATGAAGCTGGCGTCTCCCGCGAGGTATTGCCGAACGGCAACCAGTTCCGGTGGTTCGCGTATCAACCCCAACCGTCGCGTGACCGCCGCGTGGCTGCCGTCTGCCAGAATGACCAACGGCGCGGTTATTTGTGCGCCGGCGGCAGTGATGCTCACCCCTCTTTCCTCGTTCACTTCCACGTTGCGCACGCGAGTGTCCTCCAGCAATTGTGCGCCCGCGTCCACCGCCGCTTGTGCTAAACGGGCGTCGAGTTGCAGACGCGGAATCAATCTGCCGGGGCAGGATACGACCTCGTTCAATGGAATATCTAGAATCTGCTCATCGGGCGAAGTCAAGCGAAGCATCTTCATTGCCGAAAACTGCGCGGCCCATTCACCTAACCCAACCCGTTCTAAAACGCGCAGTCCCTTGGACATGACACCATCACCACAGGATTTGTCGCGGGGAAAGGTGGCTTTTTCAATCAATGTCACTTTTACACCCGCGGTTGCCAGATGATGTGCCGCTATGCTTCCCGCTAATCCCGCGCCAATCACCGCGACATCAGTTTGTATCATGGATCAACTTCCTCCTGGAGAAAATTTAGGACTTTTTCACCACTGAGGACGCAGATAAAAATGTCATGTTCTCCGCGTCTCTGGGGTAGATTTATCCCTCAAGTGCAAAACTGCTGAATTATACAACTGGCATGAGTTCTTGCCAATTTATGATCGCTGAGTTCTCTGGCAGTTGGCTGGAATTATTCC
>CAZSIG010000201.1:0-5441 GCA_964606195.1 uncultured Anaerolineales bacterium | reverse complement strand
TAATAGGAAAAAAGTCTCATTGACAGTCACTCGCTTTTCTATTAAAATAAATAAAATAAAGACTTTAAGGGCGCGAGATGCTCTATGGGGAAAAGGAGTGAGGCAATGAGTAGTCAATCGAAGATTCTGATCGTAGATGATAGCGAAAATAATCGGCACTTTCTCAACAAAATATTGAGTTCGTATGATTTCAGCATTGTAGAAGCCGCGAATGGCACGGACGCGCTGTTGATCGCTGGTACTCAATTGCCCGATTTGATAGTGATGGATGTGATGATGCCGGAGATGTCCGGGTTTGAGGTTTGCCAAGAACTTAAGAAGGATCCGAAAACGGAGACGATTCCGGTTATCTTAGTGACCGCGCACATGACTACTTTGCAAGATAAGATTGACGGTTTGAAACACGGGGCTAACGATTTTATCACTAAGCCTATAGACCCCACTGAGCTTTTGGCGCGTATTCGAGCCCAGTTGCGTATCAAGGGTTTGCAGGAACGACTGGTGAAGCTAGAGAGGCTGACCAGCCTTATTCAGGCTACTGGCACGCTTTGCCATGAGATTAACAGTCCATTGACGGTGATTATCACCAGCGCGCAGTTGGTACAGCTTGAGCTTGAACAAGATCAACCGCCTGACCATGAGAGTTTGATGACGAATTTAGACCTCGTTCTGAGTCACGCCCAACGGATCGCGGAGGTGGTACATCAGATGCAACAGATCACTGACCCCGCGCTGGTCGATTACCCGGGCGGAGATAAGATAATTGACATTGAACGTAGCAAAAAGTAGAGGTGAGGTAATGTCTGAACAGGTGAAAATCCTTATCGCGGATGACGAAAAATATAATCTGAGGTTGTTACGGCTGATACTCGATTCCTACGGCTTCAATATTTTGGAGGCGACGGATGGCGCGGAAGCCTTGAGAATCGCTAGAGAAGAAATGCCCGACCTGTTAGTATTGGATGTTATGATGCCCGAACTGTCCGGTACGGAAGTCTGCGCGGAAATCAAGAAAGATCCCCAAACAGAGGCGATTCCAGTTATTCTATTGACCGCGAAGATGACCTCACTAGATGATAAATTAGCCGGTTTGGATGTAGGAGCTAACGATTTTATTACCAAGCCGGTTGATCCCGCGGAACTGGAAGCCCGCATTTTGGTGCAATTGCGCGTTAAGAACTTGCAAGACCGGTTGGTGAATTTGGAGAGAGTCTCAAGTATCATAGGGACGACGCGCATATTGAGTTACGAGATTAACAAACCGCTGGCGGATATTATAGCGCGGACGGAAGAATTGAGGGATATAGTTGTGAAAGATGAATCATTTAACATCGCGGAAATGATACCGAGTGTAGAGACCGTCGTTTACGACGCACAGCAGATCTCAGAAGTGGTGAAAGAGTTACAGGATATCGCCGATGCTAAGGCAGTGGAATACGAACTTGCCCAGTAGTGGATAAATGGTAAGTGATAGTTAAAATGATAACTATTCAACCACTAAGAACACGAAGAACACTAAGGCTTTTCTCGCTTCGAATGATAGCTTTTGATCGCGTATGAACATTATTGAACAGGAAATACTTAGTGCTCTTGGTGCTCTTAGTGGTTAAACTATCGCGTTACTTTTCCCTATCACTTACTTCTTTACCACTACTAACTTGCCCAATAAATCCGCGTGTTTGTTTACAGGAATAACCCTTCGTAAGTTGCCCCGAGAGTAACAATAACTCTTGGGGCTTCGGTTTTGACAGAACTTGTGCTATCGAGTATAATGATAGGTACTTATTGAAATAAATTTTCACTAGCAAACCGGGAAATGTTGTTAGAAGAGAACATCGTAGAACAGTTAAGCCGTAACGGTTATCGCATCACTCAGCCGCGCCGCGCCGTGATTCGCGCGTTGTTAGAGAGTGACGGCTACCAAAGTCCGGCAGAAGTACACCGTTGCGCCAAAGCGTACAGCAGCAGCGTTGGCTTGGTGACGGTCTACCGCACTTTGGATTTATTGGCACAGATGGGATACGCGCGGCGAATCCACACTGAAGATGGATGTCATGGTTATGTTATCGCCAGCCGCGGGCATCATCGGCACCATTTGGTCTGCCGATGTTGTGGCGCGGCGGTAGAATTCGACGGGTGTGATTTATCCGGTTTTTTGGAACAGGTCAAAACGGAGACAGGCTATCAGATCGAGGAGCATTTGTTGGAACTGGTAGGAATCTGCCCTGATTGTCAAAATGCCTAGCCGAGTACAAATTTTTTTACACCTTACTGAAAAATGATTTCAATAATACGGTTACATAAAAAGGGGGGATATTGATGGAGATGTGTTCGTATCATAAGATTGTAATTTACTTGTCAATAATCGTTTTTGTTCTAACAACGTCGATCGGCTGCGCGGCGCGAACGGATACTCAGAATAACGCGAGTGGGAAAGTCAATGTTACGGTAAGCATCTTGCCGCAAAAGTATTTTGTTGAGCGCGTCGGCGGTGAGCATGTGAACGTGAATGTGATGGTCGGTCCCGGTAGTAACCCGCATATCTATGAACCGAAACCGGAACAGATGCGCGCCTTGAGCGATTCTGTAGCTTATTTCAGCATCGGCGTGGATTTTGAGAACGCGTGGTTGGAGCGTATCGCCTCCGCGAACTCAAACATGGTGATGGTGAATACCATCGCGAATATCGAGCGTATGCCGATGGTGATTCATAATCATACGGATGAAGAACATGAAGAACACGAACACGCGGGGCTTGATCCGCATGTCTGGACTTCGCCGAAATTGGTCAAGAAACAGGCGCGGGCAATTTACGAAGCTTTAGCGGAGATTGATCCTGCCCACGCGGCGAATTACAAAGCTAATTTTGACGATTTCATGTCGGATATTGATGAGTTGGAGACTGAGATTCGCGAGAACCTGTCTGAGCTAGAGACTAGAAAATTTATGGTTTTTCACCCTTCATGGGGATATTTCGCGCGCGATTTTGGTTTAGAGCAGATTCCGATTGAGATCGGTGGGCAGGAACCGAGCGCGGCGGAGTTGGCAAGACTAATCACCGAAGCTAAGGAGGAAAATATCAAAGTGATTTTCGCGCAACCAGAATTCAGTACGAAGGACGCGGAGACCATTGCCAGAGAGATCGGTGGAGAGGTATTGCTTATCAGCCCACTTGACTCGAATTGGCTGCAAAACATGCGCGACGTTGCCGATGCCTTCGCGAAAGTGCTTGCTGAATAGGGGGAGGGATAATGCGAAAAAAAGGAGAGGCGGAGCCACCGCGTGAGGTAATTTCGGTTCGACATCTTTGGGCTGGTTACAGTAACGAAATTGTGCTGGAAGATGTCAATCTCGCGATTAACGAGACTGATTTTGTGGGGCTGATCGGCCCGAATGGCGGAGGTAAAACTACCCTCATCAAAGTGTTGTTGGGGCTACTGCCACCAACGCGCGGTGAGGTACGCATCATGGGCAAGAGTGTCAAGGAAGGGCGGCGATTTATCGGTTATGTGCCGCAGATAGTCGAATTCGACCGCGATTTTCCCATCAATGTGTGGGAAGTGGCACGTATGGGCAGATTGGGAAAACGACCTTTGTTGCGTCGTTATACAGCGCGAGATAATGAAATCGTAGAGGAAGCCCTGCGGCGCGTGGAGATGTGGGATTTGCGCGACCGTTCGATTGGCGAACTGTCGGGGGGACAACGACAGCGTGTTTACATCGCGCGTGCCCTCGCGACATATCCGAAAATCTTATTGCTCGATGAGCCGACCGCGAGCGTAGATTCCGAGGTCAGCTCTCGTATTTATGAGCTTTTGGAAGAGCTTAACGAAAGCATCACTATTCTGATGATCTCTCACGATCTAACCGCGGTCTCAGCTTATGTCAAGACTGTCGGATGCCTTAATCGACGGCTGTTCTATCATCACGGTAAGCAGCTCACTCCAGATATGATTGAGGCGGCGTATCAGTGTCCAATCGATTTGATTGCACACGGCATACCGCACCGCGTCTTTCCGAAACACGAGGCGAATGGGCAAATCGATAAGCGAGCAGAAGTATGATAATTGAAATATTGCAGTTCGGATTCATGCGCAACGCGCTGCTGGCAGGGATATTGGTCAGTATCGCCTGTGGCATCATCGGGACATTCGTAGTCGTTAAGCGTATCGTCTTCATCAGCGGAGGAATCGCTCACACCGCGTACGGCGGTATCGGCTTAGGCTATTTTTTCGGCTTCAATCCGGTGCTCGGCGCGGTGCTTTTTAGCATAGCCGCCGCGTTGGGAATGGGCGCGGTACAGCGTAAGACCCATCAGCGCGTTGATACCATCATTGGGGTGATATGGGCCATCGGTATGGCTGTCGGTATCATCTTCGTGGATTTGTCGGAGGGATACAAAGTGGATTTGATGAGCTATTTATTCGGCAGTATCCTCGCGGTGCCCAGTGGGGATTTGTGGCTTATGTTGGTGCTTGACATCATTATCATCGCTCTAGTGACATTGTTTTACAAGGAGTTACTGGCGATTTCGTTTGACGAAATGTTCGCGATGGTAGAGAATGTACCGGTTGATGCGATTTATATGATGCTGTTGTGCATGATCGCTCTAACGGTGGTAATGATGATGCGCGTTGTGGGTTTGATCATGGTCATCGCCATGCTAACTATGCCCGCGGCTATCAGTGGACAGTTTGTAAAAGATATGAAAAAAATGATGGTCATGGCAAGCATTTTGGGAATGATTTTCACTACCGTGGGACTTTTTTTATCATACTCTTTCAACCTCACTTCTGGCGCGACGATAATACTTGTCTCTGGAGGAGCTTATCTTTTGAGTCTGGTGATAAAGCCGTTATTGAGCCGCGCTAGATCAGCAATCGTGAGGGAGTAGTGGTAAAGTAGTAAGTGATAGGGAAAAGTAATACGATAATTTAACCACTAAGGACACAAAGAGCACTAAGTGTTTTTCTGTCAATAGTAATCATACGCGGTTAAATGCTTGTATTCGAAGCCATGAATTATCTTGGTGTTCTTTGTGGTTAAATTGTAATCATTTTAACTATCACTTACAATTTAACCACTACTATCGTGAGGGGGGATGCGGATTGACGCGCGTCTTCAGGATATTTATTCGCGCAAAACTGTGCTCTCTTTCTTGCCTTGCTTATTAGAAAACAACTTCATTTGTCAAACATAGTGCTTACGCAAATTCAGGATAAATTTACCGCCGAGCACGCGGAGCACGCCGAGACTTAGGAATAATTTTCTATTGCACGGCGAGAATGAACTTTAATGAATACATATAATAGGACTTACGCAAGTTCAGAATAATTTCACCGCCGCGGGCGCGGAGAGCGCAGAGTTTTCTGGATAGCTTTTTAGTGCGCCGCGCATATGACTTTTAATGAACATTTATGATTGTTTATGACAAGTACAAA
>CAZSIG010000200.1:5325-6951 GCA_964606195.1 uncultured Anaerolineales bacterium | reverse complement strand
TGATTAAATCGCGGCGGTTCATCCAAAATCCAATAGAACTGAACCAGTGCCTGGGCAAGCAAAAACATAAAAATCAGCGTAAATCAGGAGAATCAGAAGAATCAGCGTTCCATTAGCTACGCGTCAACAAATCGATATAAACTCTATTAAAAGCCACGCTCGCGGCGCGATAGACAACTATCCAGAAAACTCGGCGCTCTCCGCGCCCCCGGCGGTGAAATTATTCTGAACTTGCGTAAGTCCTAACAAAAACCCTCTCGCGAGTTTCGAACTCGCGAGAGGGTTTTTTTATTTCACCATTTTAGCCTTGCCGCGCGTAATTAGGTGTTAATGTTATAGAACGCTTTCATCCCCGCGTACACCGCGGTCTCGCCTAAAATCTCCTCAATACGCAGCAATTGATTGTACTTCGCCACGCGGTCGGAGCGGCAGGGGGCGCCGGTTTTAATCTGTCCGGCATTCAGGGCAACTACGATGTCCGCAATCGTCGCGTCCTCAGTCTCGCCGGAGCGGTGAGAAGTAACTACCGTCCAGCCCGCGCGCTGCGCCATCTGCGCCGCGGCGAACGCCTCAGTCAGTGAGCCAATCTGATTGACCTTGAGCAGCAGCGAGTTCGCGGCTTTCTCGTCAATCGCTCTCTGTACGCGTTCTACGTTCGTCACCAGCAGGTCATCACCGACGATCTGCAAACGATCCCCAAGTTTCTCGTACATCACCTTCCACGCGTCCCAATCATCCTCTGCCAACCCATCCTCAATGGAGATGATCGGGAACTTGTTCACCAAATCCACGTAATAATCGACCATCTCCGCGCCGTTCAGCTTGCGCCCCTCTTTTTTGAGATTGTAGACGCCATCCTCGTAGATTTCGGACGCCGCGGGATCCATCGCGATAAACACTTCCTCACCGGGCTTGTAGCCCGCCTTCTTGACCGCCTCGATAATCACCTCCAGCGCCTCCGCGTTGTAGCCGAGCGACGGAGCGAATCCCCCTTCGTCTCCAACACTGGTGTTATAGTTCTTGCTCTTCAACACCTTCTTCAGATTGTGATAAATCTCCGCAATCCAGCGCAACCCTTCGGAGAACGAGCCCGCGCCAACTGGCATGACCATGAACTCTTGCAGGTCGACGCTATCGGTCGCGTGCTTACCACCGTTGAGGATATTCGCCATCGGGACGGGCAGAATGTGCGCGTAGGTGCCGCCGAGATAGCGAAACAGCGGCAAACCCAAAGCCTCTGCCGCGGCTTTTGCCACCGCCATCGAGACGCCCAATATCGCGTTCGCGCCGAGATTCGCCTTGTTCGGCGTGCCATCCAACTCGATCATCAGTTCGTCGATATATTTTTGGTCGAGCGCGTCGAAGCCGATTATCTCTTCGGCAATGGCGGTATTGACGTTGTTCACCGCGTCGCGGACTCCCTTCCCCAAATAGCGGGTTTCGTCACCATCGCGCAGCTCCACCGCCTCGTGAATGCCCGTAGACGCCCCGGAGGGCACCGCGGCGCGTCCGCTCACGCCACTCGCCAGCACCACCTCCACCTCTACGGTGGGGTTGCCGCGAGAGTCCAATATCTCCCGCCCTACTACATCTTCAATCGTGGTCAATTCATACATATTCATCTAT
>CAZSIG010000200.1:0-5225 GCA_964606195.1 uncultured Anaerolineales bacterium | reverse complement strand
TATTTGATTCCCAATTCGCGGTACAACTCATCGAAATTCAGATGCTCTTCCAACAATCGCTCGAAGCGTTGAATCTTTTTCAAATGATGAAAGTGCGAGTTATCAAAGATTTGCCGCGCCTTGCTGACGGTGGTTAAGGTATCGTGTTTGACTAACATGACAGGCACATCCAACTCCTCCGCGCGTCCCAAAATCAGCGGGCTGGGATGCAAATTGCCGGTCAATATCAGACATTTGGTAGAAGTTTCCAGCGCGGCTAGTTGAATGTCAGGACGGTCTCCGCCAGTGATTACTGCTTTGTTGGCGCGGCGGCGGAAATAAGCCAGCGCGGAATCGCTGGTCATCGCCCCTATGCTCAAATCCTCTACCAATTCGCTATCTCTATCGTGACAGCACAATAATTCTCCGCCCAATCCGGCGGCTAACTCCGCGACACTGACGGCTGACAATACTTTCTTGCGCGGTATGACGCCGAATACCTTAATGCCGCGATTGTTCAGGAATGGTACGAGTCGTTCCTTCACAAAGTCTAGGCTCGCGCTTGGTACTTCATTGATGATAACGCCGGCTACCGCTTCGCCATGCTGAGAACAAGTGTGAAGAATCTTATCCACAATCAAGGGATCCTCATATCCGGCGATAATTAGGGCGCGCGCCGCCAGCGTACGCGCCACGACCGGCGCGGGCAGTCCAATCACGCTCCCCTCCGCGATTTTGTTCGCGCCCTCTATCAGCACTACGTCTTTTCCCTCAGCTATCGTAGCGTAGGCGCGTTTCAAGTTCTCTTGAAATGGTAGTTCCTCTTCATCAAATATGCGCTCGATAGTGAAATCGTTAAGGTGAATCGGCGCGATGGTGTCTAAATCTTCGGTGAGTTCAAATGCCTGCTTGGCTACCAGCGCGTCTTCATCAAACTCTCCTTGCTCCGTCTCCTTCAGCATGGTGCTTATCGGTTTGATGTAGCCGATACTCAAACCGCGCTGTTGCAATTGGTGCCCCAAGCCGATACAAATCGCGCTTTTGCCCGAAAAGGGCACCACTGAAGTTACATAAATAGCTATCATGTGAAATTCTCCTTATCGCAATTGTGAAAATGAGTAGTGGTAAAGTAGTAAGTGATAGAGAAAAGTAATACGATAATTTAACCACTAAGGACACCAAGAGCACCAAGTGTTTTTCTGTCAATAGTACTCATACGCGGTTAAATGTTTGCATTCGAAGCTATAAATTGTCTTAGTGTCCTTGGTGTTCTTTGTGGTTAAATTGTAATCATTTTAACTATCGTTTACATTTTAACCACTACTTGAAAATGGAACGGAATGCAGATGTTCCTGATTTGACTGATTTGCGCGGATTTTAGATTTTTAGCGTAACACTAACCGCGCATCGACGGCAGCTACTCCCTCTCCCGCATCCAACACTATCAAGGGATTTATCTCTAACTCCGCGATTTCCGAAAAATCTGTTACTAATTGGGAAACGCGTAGCAAAGTATTCACTACCGCGTCTACATCAGCGGCGGCTCTATCGCGAGTCTCGCGCAGCGAATGATAGAGGTTAAGTTCGGCTATCATCTCTCGCGCCTCCCATTCACAGATTGGCGCGATGCGCAGCGATTCGCCCTGATAATCATCGTCCGTTGTCATGGATAACCTAAGCACCGCGCCGAAAGTCGAATCGCGGTCTACGGTGATGGTCATCGCCCTTCCCGCGCCGACCATCGCCTGAACTTGACAGCCCCAGATGTACGCGTCGGGCAGGTTGTGCTTGACGTTGTTTACCAACTCGTCGAAGGTGGTCATAACCTGCTCCTCGTTCGCCAAACCCATTTTGATGCCCTCAACTTCCGACTTGCGGACGATGTCCGGTGACGCGATTTTCATAACGACCGGGTAGCCGATTTTTTGTGCGTAGCGCACCGCGTCGGCGGGAGTGCGTGCTAGAAATGAGCGGGGTACGGAGATATTGTAAGCTGTCATCACCTCGCGCGCCTCCGCGTCGCCGATTACCAAGCGACCATCGGCGCGGACATCCTCCAGCACTTCGCGCACCTCGTCCAACTCAATTCTGCTCACCGGAGTTGATTCACAGGGGCGTTGTTGATATAGCCGATGTTCGTTTAGGGCGCATAGCGCGTTGACCGCCTCTTCGGGAAATTGGTAATTGGGAATTTGGTGTTGTTCCAGAATTTTGACGCTTGTGCTGACGCGGTCATGCCCCATGAAACATGTCAGAATCGGTTTTTCGTGGTGGCTATTGACGCGCACGATGGCGCGCGCCGTCTCCTCGACCTGCGCGGTGACTTGGGGGGTGACGATGGTGATAACCGCGTGTACCGTTTCGTCTTTCAGCACCGCGTCGAGCACCTTCTCGTAAGTCGTAGCGGTGGCATCGCCCAACAGGTCAATGGGGTTGTAGATATTCGCGGATGGCGGCAAATGCTGGCGCATGAAGTCAATTGTCTGCGGTTTTAGTCCCGCTATGCGCAACCCGCGCTGTTCCACCGCGTCGGCAGCCATGATGCCCGCGCCTCCCGCGTTGGTGATGATAGCCACCGCGTCGCCTTGTAGATGTGGCTGGTAAGCGAAAGCCTGCGCACAATCGAAGAGTTCTTGAACAGAGTTGACGCGCACAATGCCGCATTGTTTCAACATCGCGGCGTAGACTTGTTCTGACCCCGCCAGCGCGCCGGTGTGCGCAGCGACTGCCTTCGCGCCGGACGCGGTGCGTCCAGATTTCATCACTACAAACGGAGTTTTGCGCGTCACGCGCCGCGCTGCCTCTATAAATTTTTGCCCTTTAGTGATACCCTCGATATACGCGATTATGACCTTCGTGTGGGGGTCATTTTCCCACGCTTCTAGCAAGTCACCCTCGTTAATATCCGCTTTGTTACCCAGACTGACGAAATATGAGAAACCGATGTGTTTGTTCATCGCCCAGTCCAGAATGGCTGTGCCTAAGCCACCCGATTGAGACATGAACGCGATTTCGCCTTTACTGGGCAGAACATTTACGAAGGTCGCGTTGAAGGAGTGCGTGGGGCTGATGACGCCTAGGCAGTTGGGACCGATGATTCTCATGCCGTACTGCCGCGCCGTTGCCAACACTTCCTTTTCGGCGCGCACCCCCTCAATACCGGCTTCGCGAAAGCCCGCGGTGATGATAATCGCGCCCTTCACTCCCTTTGCCCCGCACCGTTCGATGATTTGCGGGACGAAACGAGGCGGCACGACGATGATGGCTAAGTCTACCCCTTGTGGTATCTCGTTAGTGTTAGGGTAACAACGTAATCCCATGATTTCGGTCGCTTGGGGGTTAATGGGATAAACGTCACCGTTGTATTGACTTACCAGATTGTGCAACACCGCGTATCCCAACTTCGTGGGATCCCGCGATGCTCCGATTACTGCCACCGATTGCGGCGCGAAAAACATCTCTAGCATAGTCTGTTCTTCCTCAAAAAAGAGTACGGTGAGAATTATAACATATTAAGATGTGAAACGTGAAACGTGATGCGTAAAACGTAATAATATTGTGCAAATTAACTTAGGGCTTACGCAGAGCGCGCTGTACCTTATCGCAGAGAGCGCCGAGGACGCGGAGCTTTCTTAAACCATTACATGACTATACTGAAAAAACTAACCTTTTCAGCGGATTTAGCGGATTAAGCTGATGAAACCGCGCTCATTTACATTCATACGCGATCATACAAAATCAAAAATCTGCTACATCCGCTTAATCTGCTGACTTTCCTCCCTTTTTTCAGTAGACTCATTATATTTTACGTATCACGTTTTACGCATTACGTTTCACGTCTTCACGTTTCACGTTTTACGCATTACGCATCACGTTTCACGCACGGCTCTTCTTGCGGCGCGTCGACGTGTTTAGTTGTCCAGGCGATGTCCCAAATGACATGCTTATCACCTCTAACGTAATAATCGAACGCGCCCAGTAGCCGCGCGAATGCCTCCACTACAGCGATGGCAATGAGCGTATAGATTAACTGCAACGCGCCCCAAATTTCGCCCAACCACAACCGCACCACGCGCCAGTTGTCGAGGCTGGAGACGCGATAGCCATATTTCTTTTGCAGATGAATATGCCCCGCGTAGTTACGGCGGCGCTGCTTGATAAAATCTCCCAATGTCGTCGGGCCCATGTTAAATACTACCGCGTCAGGGGCATAGCGCACTTGCAGCCCGCGCTGGACGACCACCGCCTCGACGAACGCCTCGTCCATCGCGACATCAGGGGGAATGTGGTCGAAAACCTTGCGAAAGGCGATCAACTCCCCCAAGCGCGGTATCTCCAGACATAGCGCGTGTTCCATCTTCAAGCGCAAATGTGAGATCGCCGCGATGGTCGATCTGGGAGTATTCACCGCGACTTTCTGTGCGCCGGCCATGCCCACTTGCGGATCGCGAAACATGCGCACCATGTTCTCGATAGTGTCGTAGCGCGGCAGGGTGTCACCGCTTTCCAGAACGCATATCTCCTCCCGCGCGTTTTTCAGGAAGAGGTTTATGGCGGAGGTTTTACCCTCGCGTTGCGGTTGTACCAATAGCTTTACGCGCGTGTCTCGTTTGCAATACCCTTGGATAATCTCTTCGGTGCGATCGGTACAGCCGCTGGCGACGACGATGATTTCGCTGATCTGTACCATATAAAGTTCTTGATCCAACATCGCTTGTAATAGTTTGCCGATGTTTTCCTCCTCGTTGTACGCGGTTATGCCCACGCTGCACCGAATGGGGGAGACACACGCTAAATTAGATGTCCGTTGCTCTTCTTTTATTTGTGAATTTTCTTTCATAACAATCGATTTGTCTGTTTGTATTAACGACTGATATGTTCGTAGATCTTCAATGTCTGCCGCGCGATAGTATCCCATTCGAACATCGGCTTGAGCGCGGCGATCTTCTCACTTAGGCGGTGGCGCATCTCTGGCGATTCTATTAGCTCTACGATTCCCCGCGCCAGCGCGCTTGGATCATCAGGAGGAACTAGTAGGATATTCTCTCCATCGCGCAGTTCTGGGGGAGTGTTCTCAGTACGCGTGCTTACGATGGGAGATTCGTGCGCCAGCGCCGCCATGAAAGTACCATGCCTGAAAGATACGCCCTCGCGGTAGGGTAGCACACTCATATCACACGCCCAGAAATGCGCGGATACCTCTTCCGCCGGTACAAAGTCAGTCCAGATGACGCGGTCGGTGATTT
>CAZSIG010000199.1:5720-6953 GCA_964606195.1 uncultured Anaerolineales bacterium | reverse complement strand
AAGGGGCAACCAATCTTGTTGGTTGCCCCTTTTTATAATCGCGATATTCAATCTCGGTTACAGTCTATTTCTCCTCAATCACGATGGTCTCAATTACGTCACCAGTGAAATTGGGATTTCGGCTAGGATCGCGCGGCGTGAGCGATTTTAATACGTCCATGCCCTCTACCACTTTGCCGAAAACCGCGTGCCTGTTATTCAAATGCGGCGTCGCGGTGTAGGTAATGAAGAACTGACTGCCGTTAGTGTTGGGCCCCGCATTAGCCATCGATAAGACACCCGCCGCGTCATGTTTCAATTTAGAGCTGAACTCGTCGGCGAAACGGTAGCCCGGCCCGCCGCGTCCTGTGCCAGTGGGGTCGCCCGTCTGCGCCATGAAATCGGGCAGAACACGGTGAAAAGTTACGCCATCGTAGTAACCCTCACGCGCCAGAAACACGAAGTTATTCACCGTTTTGGGCGCGTCCGCGGCGAACAATTTCACCCGAATATTCCCCTTCTCGGTTTTGATGGTGGCGTGATAGCTTTTCTGCGAATCGATGGCCATCTTTGGTGGTGAAGTATATTGCTTTGCCATATTATATTTACCTACCCTTCCTCGATTACGATAGTTTCAATTACATCGCCCGCGAAGTCCGGATTTTCGCTGGGATCGCGCGGCGTGAGTGATTCTAAGACATCCATGCCCTCCGTCACCTTACCGAAAACCGCGTGTTTGTCGTCCAAATGTGGCGTCGCGGCGTAGGTGATAAAGAACTGGCTGCCGTTAGTGTTAGGTCCCGCGTTAGCCATCGACAGAATACCCGGCTCATCGTGACGCAGATCGGGATGGAACTCATCCTCGAAGCGATACCCTGGTCCACCGCTGCCGGTGCCCGTCGGATCGCCAGTTTGCGCCATGAAATTGGGTAGGACGCGGTGGAAAGTTATTCCATCGTAGAACCCTTCACGCGCTAAAAACACGAAATTATTTACGGTCTTGGGGGCTTTGTCGGCGAATAGTTCTACCTTGATGTCACCTTTCTCTGTCTTGATGATCGCGGTGTACTCCTTTTCAGGATCTATGACCATCTCCGGGGGAGCGTCGTACTGCTTTATGGCGTTCCCCTCTTCGTCCGTCGGCGGCTCGGGGATAGCTGTCGGCGCGGGGGTGGGGGGCGCGGGGCGATCTTGCGCGTCCTTCAACACTTGGGGCATCGGCGGATCCATCGAAGGTTCCCACATTCGCGCTAC
>CAZSIG010000199.1:0-5620 GCA_964606195.1 uncultured Anaerolineales bacterium | reverse complement strand
TCTCCCAGCGCGTCCAATCTCTCATTGTAGAGTTTCTCGAATTCCTCCTTGCTCACTGGCGAAGGACTATCCTCGGTCGCGTCGCGTTCGTAACCGAACTGCTGCTCTATGCGCATATCCAACTCTTCGTCGGAGACCTCTATGCCGCGCCGTTCCGCCTCTTGGCGAAGTATCGTGCTGAGAATGAGATAATTCAGCGCCTCCTCTGGCATCTGTTCATTTTGTTGCAGAAGCTGCCCAAGCTGTTGATCGATCGTCCGAATCTGTTCAGCCTGTTCGGGATCATTCGGGTCAAGGGCATTCAATTGCTCCATAAGCCGCGCGGCGTAATCTGCCATACCATAACGACCATAGTTCAAAACAGCCTGATACTCCTCAACCGAAAGCTCCTCCCCATCTACAATCGCGACGACATCTCCGGACTCCGTTTCTGCTTCTGACTCCGGCGCGGTAGTTGCAGTCGCAGATTTGTCCACCGATAGTGACAATGGGGTCACTGTGGGATCCGCCCCCACACCCTCACTCACAGTGTCAGGTGTAGATGTCGCGGGAGTAGAACCACCACACCCCACCGCTAAAAGAGCCAAAATCAATGCTCCGATTGCAATATATCCATACTTTTTTCCTAAACGTAACATGTACACTCCTTCCTTTTTACAAATTAATTACTCGACGCGGATTGCCCCGCGCCGAGCATCCTAGCAATTATACTATCTTCTAATCCAAAACACAAACGACCTCGCGCCCGTCCCTCGTCAGCAAACCATTTTAGGTTCTTTGCCCTCACCTAAAAAATTATGAGCCTCCTTCAACCACTCGATAATCGCGATATGCTGGGGACAATGTTCCTCACACTGTTCACATTCCACACATTGATTCGCCTTTTCCTCATCTTTGAGCCAACTGTAGAACTTGCGCGCCCCCGCGTAATCGTTGAACATGATACCCTCGTTGTAAATCTCGAATATGCGCGGGATATTCACACTGTTGGGACAGGGCATACAATATTTGCACTGCGTACACGGAATGGGACACTGCTCGCGATACTTGTCGCGCACGCGCTCGATCAACGCTAATTCCTCCTCCGTCAACACGTTAGCACCTGAGCGGTCCGCGCTCGCGATGTTCTCCTTGACCTGTTCCATAGTGCTCATCCCGCTGAGCAAGAGCGAAACTTCGGGACGGTTCCAGACCCACTGCAAAGCCCACTCCGCGGGAGTACGTTTATGCTTCGCGCTGTCCCAAATCTCCCGAATCTCTTTTGTCACATTCGAGGTGAGTCGACCACCGCGTAATGGCTCCATCACTACTACCGCCAGCCCCTTGCTCGCTGCGTACTCCAGCCCGCGCGTTCCCGCTTGATGTTCCTCATCCATATAATTATACTGAATTTGACAAAAAGTCCAATTATCGTAAGCATCGACGATCTTCTGGAACCACTCGTAAGTATCGTGGAACGAGAACCCCAGATACTTGATTCGCCCATCGGCAAGAGCACGTTCTGCGGCGTCTAATACATCTTGCTCCTGTACAATATTCCAATGTTTTTCCCCCAACGCATGTAGCAGATAAAAGTCGATATACTCCGTCTGCAACCGCGCAAGTTGCTCATCTAGGTAGCGGTCGAAATCGGAGGGTTTCTTAAGCAGCCATATCGGTGACTTAGTCGCCAATTTGACTCGCTGGCGATAGCCATCTTGTAGGGCGCGTCCTACAAATCCCTCGCTGTTTCCGCCGTGATACGGGTACGCGGTGTCTACATAGTTCACGCCATGATCGATGGCATAACGCACCATGCGCGTCGCTTCAGCCTCATCGATCTTATTAAAATCATCATCAATAACCGGCAACCGCATCGCGCCGAAGCCCAACGCGGAGGGTTTCCAATTCAGTTCGCCGAAAGTCCTATATTTCATAATCCACTTTTAACTCCTCTATAACCTCAAACCATCTGTTCCAACTCAGCCATCAGGGCATCCAATTCTATGGCGTGGCGTTCGCTCTCCGCGCGTCGCTTGACCTCGACGCAGTTATTCTTGAGCTGCCGCTTGCTAACCGTGACGCGCACCGGAACTCCCAATAAGTCAGCGTCGTTGAATTTCACTCCCGCGCTGTCAGAACGGTCATCGTAAAGCACTTCGTATCGCGCGCTTAGTTCCGCGTACAACCGCTCGGCGATTTCAATTTCATTCGGTTTCTTGCCCAACAATACCAAATGAATTTGATATGGCGCGATCTCCGCAGGCCAGATAATTCCGTAATCGTCGTGATGTTTTTCGATCATCGCCGCTAACACGCGCTCCAGGTTGATTTGATATATCCCCATCAGTGGGGTTTGCGCCTTGCCCTGTGCATCCAGATACGTCGCACCAACATCTTCACTATACCGCGTTCCCAACTTCGCGACATTCCCCAACTCTATACCACGGTGTTCTTCTAGTTTACCATCACAATACACACAAGAATCGCCCGCGCGCGCCTGTGCCACATCAACCACCATGTCCGCTGTGAAATCGCGCCCGTAGTTCACGTTCTTCAAGTGATAATCTTCTTTATTCGCCCCCGCCACTAGATTGCGCGCCAAGGTCACCGACTCATCCGCGATGACCTTGATATTTTTCAACCCTACAGGTGACGCAAAGCCGGGCACCGCTCCTACGGCGCGTATCTCGTGATCCACTGCGGCGTATAGCTCATTCACTCCCAAAATTCGGCGCACTTTCGCCTCATTCACATCCAAATCACCGCGCACGACAACGAATACCACGCTCCCCTCGACCGCGTATAGCACTACCTTGAGCGTTCGTGTCTTGTCCACCCCGACGAAATTCGCGACTGCCTGAATGGTCTTCGCCTCCGGAGTATAAACTTCCTCGACCGGCAACATCTCAAACTTTTTCGGCGGTTCTTTAGATATAATCGCGCTGTCAGCTCGCGCAACGTAATCGCAGTCTGCACAAGTCAGTAACTCGGTTTCACCCATCTCCGATAATACGACAAAACTGTGCGCGTCGTTCTCTGTCAGGCTTATGTTTGCCGTCAGAGGCTCCAAACCGCATCGCTGAAAGATGTTAAAGTACACTTGTTGTATCTGTTGATAATAATCATCCAAATCAGCGTCCGCGTGAAGGCTGTAGGCACTTTTAAGCACCGCCATCAGGCTACGCGGTTCATCATGTAACTGTGGCTGAATTTGATAAATAAGCACGGGCAGTTGCTTATGTGAACTGATCTCGCGGCGCGTCAGGTCGGCGATAACCGCTGTAAGGGCATCATTCTCCGCGCTATCCACAAGCGGCAGGAATACCTCCTGTCCCCCGAGCGTGTTTATCTCTTCGCGAATGATCGTCGCGATCTTCTCGATAACGCGGCGTCCCAATGGAAGATAGCCGTAAACACCCTGTGCAGCGGGACGCGCCAGACCAGCGCGTAAAGCTAGTTGGTCGCTGACCGATTGCGCCTCTGCCGGTGCCTCGCGTAATGTCCGCCCAAATAATTGTGATAATTTCATTATCTATCTTACCTCTCCTTAAAATTGTTCTCCTCAGCGAATGCTGTAAACGCATCCGCAGTATTTTTGATTATATAGTTGATGCTCCCGCAATAATCGCCTGCTCTCCGCGTAGCCGCGCCGAAAGTTTTCATAATAAAATTCAACGCCATATTTCGCGCCGACCGCCTCGCCCACCTCGCGAATCAGGTCCAAGTTTTGGTAAGGGCTGACCATCAGCGTAGTAGTGAAATGAGAGAAGCCGCGTGCCGCTGCCGTCTCCGCCGTTCGTGACAAACGTACGCCATAACAAACCGCGCAGCGCCCCGGCTCTTTCAGGTCACTCTCCCTTTTCACCGCGGCGCGCCACAGTTCGTTCTCTTCATCCCACTCCGCACTCTCAGTTCCCCAAATCAAGGGTAAATTCACAGCGTCAACAAAATATTCCATCGCGGCGCGGCGCAAGGTATATTCTTTTCGTGGGTAGATATTGGGATTATACCAAAACGCGGCAACTTCAAAGCCGAGTTCCCGCAAATGTTTTTGGGTATAAGTGGTACATGGCGCGCAGCAGCTATGCAACAAGATGCGCGTTCCCGTCCAGTCTGGTTCCGGCTCGGAAACGCGCGGTTCGTAATCTACAGTCTCTGGCAGTTGAATAGTGGACACCGGGGTATTCAACTCAATAGCTCGTCCTACAGCGACGAGCTTCTTCGCGCGCTCCGGCGTCGTGGATGATAACTCTTTTCCCGCGGCATCTATCACGCGTACACACCGCGTGGCTGGCTCTTCTCTGTCTCCGCTCATAGAAATTACCCTGGCGCAGGCTTTATCTTGTTAGCCGAACGCGCCCGGCTACTAATCAGCATCCCTTTTCTCCTCGGCATTTTTCTCCGCTTCTCTCCCGCCGCGTATCTTCTCTTCAACTGTCTTCTCGATGTCATCTATTATTTCCTGAGCGCTTTTAATCGGTTTCTTCGCCCGCGCAGGTCTTTCCGCTGGTTCAGCCGCTGTACGCGCTGTTTCGGTCGCGGTCTGAATTGCTTGATCGACCTCCTTTTCAAGCTCGGTGACAGCTTTTCCTACCTCTTCTGTCACTGAGACGTCCGTGCCCTCCGATGCTATCTCATCCTCTTCCGCCGCTAACAATTCTACTGGTTCTTCAGACTCCAGGTCACGCTCTGGAGAACCACCGTACTCCGCGGAGTATGTGACCTTTCGCATCGGGCGCATGTGCGTTTGTTCTTCGTGAACGTGTACCGTCAATCCCACCATACGGCTCATTGCGAAGACCGCGTTGCCTAATTCAGCGGGGAATCCCATCTCGCACAACGTGACGGCTATCGCGCCATCCAGATTGAGGGGTAAGTCGCGCAGCGAAGCTTCCATGATTGCACCGCGAATTGCCTCTGCCATCTCTATGTATTCTTGTGTCTCGGTCCACTGCTGCGTTAATGCTAAGAGACGCGCCGCGCGTGGATCGCTGGTATGAAAGCGATCACCATACCCTGAAAACCGCGCCTTAGCCTCGCTAAGTTCTTGTACTATATCTTTTGCCACCAACTCCGCGCTCTTTTTATTCTCATGTTTACGCGTGACCGCGTCGTAGAGTAGGCGCATACATTCATTTATATCGCCCCCATGATAGCGATGTATCGCCATCAGCCCCGCGGCAACCGCGCACATGTTGGGCGTGCCGCTGGTGGCTACGGTACGCGCCGCTATTGCAGAGGGCGTAGCTGCACCGTGATCTACGGCAGCGACTAAGACCGCGTTGAGCAGCGCGCCATGTCCAGCGCTCGGTAACTCACCGCGTACTAGGAGATAAATCACATGCGAAAAGGGCAATTTCCCGATTAAGTCATGCAGCCGATAACCGCGCACCACCACTTTGTTCGGTTCCACATCGGTAATCTCCGTTTGCCAGGTAATTTCCTCTGTCATGTCTCGTTACCACCTTTCTGTGAATACTAGTGAGCAAAAGAAACCGCCGCGAAAATTTGATACTAGGATAGTTCGCTTAATGATATGATAAAAAGGATAAATAGTCAAAAAAACAAGTGCGGGGTAGTTGCTACTATATTCATAGTGCGACGCGAACTGAGTATCATAGTACTTATGTAACTTCGG
>CAZSIG010000198.1:4208-7003 GCA_964606195.1 uncultured Anaerolineales bacterium | reverse complement strand
GTGTTCGCCCATTAGTAGGGGCAAACCTATGTGTTCGCCCATTAGCGAACCTACGTGTTCGCCCATTAGGGATAAACACACAGGTTTACCCCTACGATCCCTGAACGCGGTGGATAAACACTTAGATTTCTCTATCCACATAAGAATAATCAAGGAGGTTACACTTATGAAAAAATTACTCAAACTAATCACAATAATAATCAGCCTGACGCTCCTGACCGCGTGCATGACCACCGCGCCGCGCGAGAACGCGCGCGGCAACGAGGCTTATGAGCAAAACGACTACATGAACGCGCTCGCCGCGTATCAACAGGGGCAAGAGATTGACCCCGACGCGCCAGAACTGCACTACAACGCCGCGAATGCCCTGCATCAATTGGAGGCGTACAGCGAGGCGATTACCGAAACGACGCGCGCCCTCGCGGAGGCGGACGATGAGTTGCAACAGCGCGCCTTTTATAATCTCGGCAATTCGCTCTTCGAGGCGGGACAGTACGAGGAGGCGCTAGGCGCGTACATCGAGGCACTAAAACGCGACCCTAACGATATGGACGCGAAGCATAATCTGGAGTTGGCGTGGAAGATGCTGGAACAAATAACGCCGACGCCGCAATCGCAGCCGAGCACTCCATCACCGGAGCCGAAACAAGATGAGCAAGAGACCACTCCCACACCATCACCGCGCTCTCAAGACTCGAGTACCCCGACTCCCGAAGGTGGAGAAGACCAAGCCGCGTCTACGCCCACGCCAGAGGGTTCGCCAACCGCGTCAGGAGAACAGGGTCAGCCCGAAGATGGCGCGGCAACGCCTACGTCACAGCCCGCCGCGCAGCCGCAAGAGGGGATGAGCGAGGAGCAAGCCGAGCAGCTAATCGAGGCGATTATCCAAGACCAAAAGACGTTGCAAGAATATATTCAGCGGCAGATGCCATCCAAGCCGGTAGAGAAGGATTGGTAGGGAGTGATGAGTGAAACGTGATGCGTAAAAAGTTTTTTAACCGCGCGGTATCCCCTCACCCTGACCCTCTCCCCACAGAGGAGAGGGAACTTGCTCCCCTCTCCCCACAGGGGAGAGGGGTTGGGGGTGAGGGGGAATCTGCCCCCCTCTCCCTAAAAAGGAGAGGAGGTGGGGGTATATGCGTCAACTTAATTTTAGGGCGACGTAAATTTCAAGCGCGGAGGCGCATTATCAGCTCGCTCCAAGCCCCCGTCTCGGGGGCGCCTAGCCCAAAGCATCGCCCTATTCCTAAACGCCCCCGGGGACGGGGGCTTAGAGCGCAGGTATGGATGTGGTCTATGCTTAAGTTGACGCATATGGGCGGTGGGGGTGAGGGGGTATACGTCGATTACCGCGCAATACTGTTCATGATAATCCTGCTCGCCTTCGCCCTGCGCGGCGCGCGGCTCGACTTTCAACCGCTGTGGCACGACGAGGGGTACAGCCTCTACTTCGCCACTAGCCGCGCCCCCGAACTGTTGGCGGAGACCGCGGTGGACATTCATCCTCCATTTTATTACCTACTCCTGCGCTACTGGCTGAGGCGGTTCGGGAGCGCCGCACCAATCGTGCGGTTGCTCTCCGTCTTCGCGGGCACGCTGACGATCCCGCTGTTCTACCACCTCGCCCGCCGCCTGATGCCACGCCGCGCCGCGCTCATCGCCGCATTTATCCTCGCCATCGCGCCGCTGCACATCTACTACTCACAAGAGGTGCGCATGTACGCGCTCGTGACGCTGCTCGGCGTCGCATCGATGTACTTCATGCTCAAATACCTCGCGCTGCCGCTGCCGAAATGGGCGCTCGCGTACGTCGTCGTCACGACGCTCGCCATGCACACGCAGTATTACGGCGCGTTTATCCCCTTGGCACAGACCATCTTCGTGATTATCTACGTCATCGCCAAACGCCCCGGCCGCATCATGCTGCGCCTCTGGCTCATCTTGCAGGCGATTTTATTGGTGCTCTACCTGCCCTGGCTCATCTACGCAGGACCGAAATTATACGCTTACGTCACCGCGAAGGTCGCGCATGAGGCTTACGCGCCGCGTAGTCCCGCGATATTCTTCTGGAATCATCTCGCGGCATTCGGCGTCGGTCACGCGCCGCCACGTATCTCCTGGCTCGCCGCGTTTCCCATCGTCCTCGCGATTTGGGGCTACAACGGGCTGTCACCGCTCGCCAAACGCACCTGGTCGAAAAGGCTGCTACTTGCCACCTACCTTTTCGTACCGTTGTTCGCGGGCTATGTCATCAACCTGATTTACCCCTTCAATCCCCCGCGCGGCGAACGGCTGCTGCTGCTATGCGCCCCCGCGTTCTATCTCCTCGTCGCGCTCGGCATCGATTGGCTGCGCGGTAGGGCGACCGTGATATTTTGGGGCGCGCTCGCGTTTATGACCCTGATAAATGCGCTGTCGCTGCATGATTTCTACACCGCGCCGCGCTACACCGATGACGATTATCGCCCGTTAATCGAGTATATCGAAAACCACGCGCTGCCCGAAGATGTGATACTCTGCACCTATCAATGGCAGATGGGCTATTTCGAGAGCTATTATCGCGGCGAGATGCCGCGTCTCTACGAAATCCCCGAATGGGGCAAGGGCTGGGATGACGACGCGGCGAGGCTTACGCAAGAATTAACCGCGTTGATGAGCAAGCACGGGCGATTATGGTTCCCCGCGCACCAGACTTTGGGGCATATCATCGAGGATAAGATAGAAGCAGAACTCGCGGCGCGGTATTATCCCGTTTATGACGAATGGCAAAACGCCGCGACGCGGCTGCTGTTTTA
>CAZSIG010000198.1:0-4108 GCA_964606195.1 uncultured Anaerolineales bacterium | reverse complement strand
CCGCTGATGAACTGGTGCTAGACCGCCACGGTTTGCTCATTCCGGCGGGGACGCCCGCGGGCGCGTATCAGGTGCGCTTGAGCAACTACGCCACGAACGGGGAAGCGTTGGGCGGTGAGCTTATCTTGGGTGAAGTGACCGTGACCGCGCCGCGTATTACGCCGCCCATCGGCGCGCTGAAGATACAGACGCCGCGCCGCGTCGATTTTGACGACTCGACGCGGTTGCTCGGCTATAATCTGCCCGATGATGTTTTTGAGCCGGGTAATATCGTGGCATTTGAGTTATTTTGGGACGCAGACGGCGTGGGGAACACGGCAGTAGTGCAGTTGGAAAATACGGCGGTAATTCAGGAGATAGAGTTGCGCGGCGGCGAATTATTGCGTACTCCGGGCGCGCTGCTGCTGCCGGCGGATTTGCCGGACGGCGCGTATGCGATAAGTATCGAACTTGCAGGGAAGCGCGTCGAGTTGACGAAAATCACCGTCGCGGGGCGCGCCCGTAACTTCACCCGTCCGCCGATTGCCCATGAACAGGCGGCGCGATTGGAAAAAAATATCGAATTGCTTGGCTATGATGTGAATGTGGAGCGCGCCGCGCCCGGCGGTGAATTGTATCTGCGGCTGTTCTGGAAGTGCCGCGCCCCTATGACTACCTCGTACAAGGTCTTCGTACACCTGCTCGACGCGCACGATGAGATACGCGGGCAGCAGGACAGCGTACCGGGCAATTGGACGCTCCCGACGACGGGATGGGTCGCGGGGGAGTATATCGTGGATGATTACGCCATGCCGATTGACGCGGACGCGCCAGCGGGGGATTATCGCGTCGCGGTGGGGATGTACGACGCGGAGACGGGAACGCGGTTGACGGTATATGATGAAAATGGCGCGGCGGTAGGGAATAAGGTTATTTTGGATTATGAGGTGGATTTACGGTGACGAGTCGATTCAGTTAAAGAAGTCACGGGGCTTGGGGATTTCGGGGGCACAAGGGAAATTTTGCCACTAATTTCACGAATTGCACTAATTAGCTCTACGCGAATTTGTGGAGTAGGGCAGGTTTCCATACCTGCCGTTTTGGCTTCGGGGTATTTTTACCGCCGAGCACGCCCCCGTGCGGGGATAAACTACGAGCGCAGAGTGGGGACTACAATTTTTTCCTGCTGAATAAATATGACCTTAAATGTTGGGATATGAACGCGTATGTTGGAGACAAAACAATTCCTTTGAGAAATCTCCGCGTCCTCGGCGTTCTCTGCGGTAAATTGTAGGGCGATTTTGCGTAAGTCCTACGCGTGTTAAGCTGATCCCGCGAATTCCTAAAGAGCCAAAGTCACATTATTGTCTTCAATACGTAAAATTTACTATATCACTTCTTCACACAATCGCCGCGTAATTGTGTTATAATCGAATGAGGTATCAGTTTATAAAATTTACATAACGTAAATCCCGATTTAGTTAATAGGATTTACACAGAAAGAGTTATTTCACCTCAGAGGCGCAGAGGACACAGAGTTATTCTCACGTAAACCGCGTTCATTGTTAATCAATAGAGATCATTGGTGTTAATCTCTGCGCTCTCCGCGTCTCTGCGGTGAATATATATCGCGAAGGAGGGATAATGATAAGACGAAATGTTTTTACAAGCGTAGGTTTTGTTCTAGTGTTATGGACGATAGTAATAGGCGCGGTGTACGCCCAAGAGCCGCACCAGCAACAACTGCCCAAATCATCAACGCCATCGAACGCGTTGGCTGCCACCACCGCGGTGAGCAGCACATTTTCATATCAGGGAGTGTTGCAAGAAAATGGACAGCCCGTTACGGGCGACCGCGAGATGGTATTTCGGCTCTACGCGAATGAAACTTGTCTCGAACAGGTCGGGACGCCTCTGACGTACACGGTACCGGTTAGCGCGGGGCTTTTCAGCGTCGATTTGGCGGTGAATCAAAAAGATTTCAACGGCGCGGCACGCTGGTTGGCGGTCGAGGTAGGCGGCATAGCGATAGGCTGCCAAGCGATTCAGGCTGTGCCCTACGCGTTGGGATTGCGTCCCGGCGCGGTCATCAGCGGCGCGTTATCCGAAGATACTACTGTTACGGTAGTCAATACCGATACGAATGGGAGCGCGGTGCGGGGATTTTCTGGTACAGGAGGAGAAGAGGACATCCATCCCGGCGGCGCTTATTATTATGCGGCGGGCGAGTTCGTAGGCACTAATGGAGTCATCGGCGCGGCATCAGCAGATAAAACGGATGGCTATGGTGTTGCCGGCCTCGCGCAAGGTATATATGGGCGGGGGGTGTATGGCGCCGCGACTAGCGACACAGGAATGAACTATGGCGTTTATGGAGAGAGCAGCTCATGGGGAGGCTATGGAATATACGGGCGGAGTACCGCGATAACCGGAACCAATTCCGGCGTCTACGGTACCAGTTATTCAGAAGAGGGCCACGGAATATACGGTCGTGCCGCCGCGATTACCGGGACCAATTCCGGCGTCTACGGACGGAGCAATTCGCCCTATGGAACAGGGGGATACTTTACGAATTATGCTGACAATAGCGCGGCGGATCTTATCGTAGGAGGGGATGGTGGCGGAGATGATGGCCGAATTGCAACTGATCCAAGATATACTGGTAGCGATTTACACCTACAATCTAACGATGAAGTCAGCGTTTATCTGGATCAGGATGATAACGAAAACGCGTCTTTCTCAGTCTATAACGGTACAGAAACAACCATCTTCAGCGTGGATGAGGATGGTAATACTTCGCAACCGCGAACCGGAGATGGCTTAGCCAAGGCGTCAGCCATGGTCTATTGCAGTAATTCAAGCGCGAGCGTGTCGCGATACTTCAATAACATCTCCAGCAGCGGAGTAAGTGTCATCGATGGCGCGTCCGCGGGAAATTGTACTGTCGACTTTAACTTTCAAGTTTCAGACCGTTTCTGGTCTGCCACCGCGGCTTGGAGTGCCGCGCGGGGGGTAGCCTGTCGAGCCAATAGTACCTATAACGACCGCTTAGATTGTTTTCGCTTTAAGGAAGATGGTGCAGGACAGAATGGCCCTATTATGCTCGTCATTTATTAGATATGGAGAGGAGGAAAAAGATGAATCGCAAATTAGCGTTACTACCAATTCTCCTCGCGGTGCTGCTGATAATCGGTCGCTCCTTGCCCACCAGCGCGCAAACGCCAATCGTTGCGCCGCAAGTGCGCGGGGGTGGTGGAGGGCATATTGAGCAGGGAAATATCACCCTCGATAATACTATCGGACAGCCTGTTGTTGGCACCGCTAAGACAATAACCAGCGAACTATGCAGCGGATTTTGGTGCGGAGTGTTAGCGCAAATTGAACCGCCCGCGCCGATAGCAGATTTCACCGCCGCGCCGCGCGAGGGAGTCGCGCCGCTAAGCGTGACCTTCACCGATACTTCGACGTATACGCCAACGGCGTGGTTATGGTCTTTGGGAGATGGCGCGACGATTACCACGCAGCATCCTATCTACACCTATACCATTCCAGGACACTACACAGTTACGCTCACCGTCAGTAATTCTCACGGCAGCGACGTACTTACGCGCCCTAATTATATCACCGTCACCGCACCGAGTTGTGTGCCCGTGACCGATGTAACTATCTATGGCGCTACTGCCGGGCAAGTCGATACTCCCTATGTCTTCACTACTACCACCGCGCCGCTCAGCGCCACTGCGCCACTCAGCTACACCTGGGCGCCCGCGCCCGATGCCGGACAAGATACAGCTACCGTTACCTACACCTGGTCTGCGACGGGAACGCAGATGATTGTAGCCACCGCGCGCAACTGTGATGGCGCGGGTTTCGCGCAAGATGTGCATACGGTCACAATTCAGGCACCGCCAGAGATTGTCCCCTTGACGGCCATAACGATTCATGGACCTATCACTGGACAACTCAATACTGCGTATCTCTTCACTACCACCATCGCGCCGGTCGACGCCACCATGCCGATTACTTATGTCTGGGATCCCGCACCCGTTATCGGAAAGGGGGAAACCACCGTAGCTTACACTTGGGCTACTACCGGTACCAAGTTCATCACCATCACCGCGCGTAATGG